>JASLJW010000076.1 GCA_030747885.1 Candidatus Thalassarchaeaceae archaeon | reverse complement strand
ACCTGTAAGAGTACCCCATGCAAACATCCTGTTTCCACGAGTGAATCCCCAAATAATCGAACCAATAATTAGTACTGGAATGCAGAGGAGAATCAAACTCTTAATCATCCCCAGCGTAGCTTCAATCCAAGGTTCTGGCATAAAATCAACACCCATATGAGTGACATCAAACCCATCATCTGCTGAAATATTCTCATGAAAAGCGAATTCAAAGTAAGTTCCATTTTGTCTCCAAAATATATTCTCCCTCAATATTATGTTTTCACTATCATCCCTAAAGAAATTAGAGCACCAGTCCATATTTTTCCAATCTTCTGGATTTCCATACTGGTAGTCGCTCCCACATTGTTCGAACGAGTCCACATCAAATTCGATGTATATCTCTTCTATTCTACTATTTGTTTCTCCATCACTTTCGATTATTACATTGAATTCCGATCGATAAACAGTATAATTTTGTTCAGAGATAATGATTGTACCCTCAATATCGATTTCATCATCATTTCTTTGCTCTTGACCAAAAGGGCCACCTACCTCCTGTTCATACCCAATTTCATATTCGATTTGAATTAATATTCCACAAAGTAATGGTATGCCAATTAAACCAATTAAGAACCAACCCCATGATTTTGATTTTGGAACATCAGGGTCTTCTGTTTGAGTTAATACAGTTGATTCAATCCCCATTACTTCCGAGGGTGTTCCTGAAAGAATTACAGATTCAGGAACCTTATTTTCATCCATTTATTTTCCACCCATCTGTTGTTTTATGAATTCTTCCAGCCCTTTCATGTGATCTTAGATGTGAGAGTGTTTGATCTACTTTTAGCATAGGATGTGCATCAGGAGTATCTGCATATGCATGATTTGCAATATCTTCAATCTTGGTTATTCCTCGATTGAGTGCTTCAAGGACTCTAGCATGCCTTCCTTCACGATGAGAAATGTAGCGATCCAACAACTTAGCAGGTTGATGTGTAAATGGTCCATGGGCAGGAAACAACATTGTTGAGTTGAGAGAACGAATACGTCGCAAACTATCGATGTAATCATCCATGTCCCCATCAGAGGATGGAACAAGTATGGTGCCGACCATTACAGCAAGGTCCCCACTTACAACATATCGATTGGTCGCTAGACAAATATGTCCAGGACAATGGCCTGGCGTTAGATGCACGGTCCAATTTGTAGTTCCGGAAGGACCATCCAAAGAGATTACATCATCCTGCTGAAGAATCGTTTTTGATTCGATAGTTGGAAGTGAATCAAATGTTTCCTTGGTTGCCCAAATAGGGGCTTGATAGATGCGTTTTAACTGAGCAAGATCGCCGATATGATCTTGATGTCTATGTGTGAAAACTGTGGCTATTATTTCCCCTCCATCATTTGTTAATTCTGTAATTCTACGTGCTAAGTATGCAAGTCCTTCTTCAGTTCTAGCAGCAGGGTCCACGATGATTCTCTTCCCTCCTCTTTCACCCAAAATGAAGCAGTTTGTGTGGGTAGCAGGAGGGAGTGTTTGTGTTCGAATAGGGATACATTCCACCCCTGGAGCCAATTCGATTCGATGCTCCCCAGATGGGGGTGCTGAAGATAATTGATTTATTGCAGCAACAATATCCTGATTGTTTTCCTTTAGTGAGTTAGCGACATCTCGTAATAACGTCACAATCGGAGGAGCAGTGAGCATTTCCCCCGATTCCCAAGAAAGAATCGCATTTTCTGGAGACATCCAAACTAGAGCATCAAATTCACTTCCAACATCGAGTAATTCTGGATCAGGAGAACCAGGAGGAAGATGAGTATGCATGAATTGATTACAGAATCTTAGAGGTGCAAAAGGAGGTGTTGTTCGAGTACCTATGTGGCTAATCTGTTGATGTGATGTAGGGATTGAACGAGAATTTACTGCTGCAACCCATTTACTGGGATCTTCCATTATTGAGTGTCTAAGTGGCATAGAAACCCGTTCGACTGTCGATTCACCAATAGCCAATCCTACTTCTTCAGCAGTTTCTCGTAAGATTGCTGCAAAAGTCCCCGGCCAATCGTTATCCAAATCGGGTAGAATTTCTATTTTTATTGCAGCATCATGGTCGAAATCTTTGATTCCCCCTCCGGGTAGTGACCAAAAATCAGCGAACGCTCGCAAAGTCGAAATTCTATGTGCAAGTAAAACCTCAATTCCATTTTTCCCATCTCTAGTCAATAGTATGGAGACGGAGTTGCGAGGTTTCGCAATTCGCCCTTGAGGGATTTCTAGTCCATCAGGTGCTTCGTCCATGTCATGTCCTTCCATAGGATGGCTATGAATACGACCTTATTCTTCATCATCGGAAAGAGTAGTCTTCGTCAATCCCCATTGAATAAAAATCCCTAGAATTGCAATTAACCCAGCTACACGGAAAACTGTGTGGTAAGTCCAGATTCCAGAACCATCAACGGTTTCAGCCCAAATGAATGCAGCAAGAACAGGTCCAATAATCCGAGAGAGTGCCCCCAATCCTTCCTGAGCACCCATAACACGACCCAAATCGAGAGCCCCTCTTCTCGCTTCCATAGTAAGTAAGGTAGACTGAGTTGGTTGAAACAGACCATTTCCTGCAGCTATGAAGGTCATGGCCAACAATCCGATAGCAAGAGGGGTTGGTTGCAAATATGGAATCCAGCCCAAACCTATTGCTGTTAGGAAAATTCCAGTCACCATAATTTTACGTATGTCGAATCTTTTGGTAAGTGGCCGAATCAATCCACCTTGAACGATTACTCCAATCAATCCAACATAGGCAAAAATGTAACCATTCATTCGTTCATCATAACCGAGTCCACCATTTTCAATTGCCATTCCTGTAAAGAGGATAAATGTAGCATGCATCATTGTGAAAGCGAGTAAGAATGTGGCATTCAATAATACAAGA
>JASLJW010000075.1 GCA_030747885.1 Candidatus Thalassarchaeaceae archaeon | reverse complement strand
CAATTGCTTGCCGTTAGGAAGAAAATACTCCCAAACCAATGGGCTATCGCTTGAACTAGATTTCTTTTTTTTCCTAGAAATTCCAACTTCTTTTCTATCTGCCTGATTGAGTTTTGCACGCTTCAGCGCTTCTTCCGCACTAAGGTCCATGAAACAATTCTCTGCATCGAACGACCTTGACTGTTGCGCTAAAGCCAAGGATGGATAATCAGCCATTAGGGGGTGATTCTACTGGACTATATTCAATCAAAATAGATTGATTTACATTTATGAAATCTTGACCGTCATCATAACTTATCCTTAACTCATGAACTTCAAATGTATTGAAATGGATGGTTTTCCAAGTAACTTGCTCCCCTTCATACACGATTGCTTGACGCCCTTGGCAAGCATCTTCTTGTTCATCCAATAGACTCCATGTTATCTCGACTTCACGGCCACCCCCCACGTTTTCAACCAATACTGGATTTTCTATTGTTGAATTAATGATAATTGATGAAGGTGATATTCCTCCATTATTAGGGAACGGATTTATTGTCATAGATTTGGGGTTGTAAGTGTTGGATTCCAACCATTCAATTTTCTGTTCTATACGAATAATAATTGAGAGATTTTCTTGCTCATTTTGTTCATCTATGACATACGCATCAATCGAATGAATTCCATGATGAAAAAATTCAATCGAAATAATTGAGTTGATATTTGGATCAACCGAAATAGTGGGTCTTTGATCACTAAAACTTATGCCAAATTCAACCAACTTTGCATCTGAAATAGTTTTAGAAAAATCAAAATCAAGGAAAACATTTGTTGTAGAAACATGGTCACCATCAATGTATGAGTCTACAATAGTGCCATTTGTATTCTCATAATGAACAATTAACTCAATCCCTTTGTGATCCTGAGAATCTGATAAACAACCTACAGTGCTTGAAACTAAGAAAATAAGCACTATGCCAATTGCTGCTCTTCTAGAAGCAGTATGGTCTTCGCTCATCGAGCAAAGCCAAATGATGGATTGGTATAATTCCAGTGTTTATGGGCATCAATCACGTTCCTACGTATCTCACTTATTGAGAAATACTAAGAATGCGTTTGCAGCCATCTCACAGGCATTTGCGACATCATCCAAACGCTGGAGTACGCGATACATATGCATGGCAGCTAATGCATCATCATCTCCTTGGCTGAAAACAATTGATGCAGCATCCATCTCAACAAGATCTGCCTGATGTTCAAGCAGATTCACCTCCTTGATTAGTTCGAAAAGAATGCCCTTCTCCTTACGAGAGAATCCTGAATGGCTCAGATTCTTCATTTGCTCAACTGTCTCCTCATACTTTGCCACAGTAGTTGAAACCATTTCACCCATCGCAACCAATTTCTTTCTTGCCTCATCGTTCTCAAAGAGTGGCCTGAAAGATAGTTGTTCAGCAACATTTTGAGCATAATCTGCAATTCTATCCTGGCGTCCAATCATTTGCATGAAATTTTCATGGCCTATTGTGATTCGAACACCTATTCGGATTTCTTCTCTTAACTCATTCTTGATGTTGTCTGCTTCCAATTCTGCTTCAATCGTGGCGGCGATATGCTCACTAGCATCTCCTCCTTCAGCAGCAGTTGTAACCGCCAACAACATACAATCAACTGTTTTCTCAACAGCCTTTGCATGGTTATGGAACATCTCAAACGGTGTTGGTTTGAATCCTTCAGGTGAATCTATTTCATCTGGTGATTCAGTTACAACCATGGTTAATTCATCTGCCGCCTCCTCAATTTCAGCCCTCACAAGGAAGTAACCAGTAGCACCAATTGCTAGTAGAGTCACTATAGCGACATTTGTAGGATTGCCACTAAACAGGATATAGAATAGCACTGCTCCCCCTCCTGCAACTGGAAGGCTTGCCACCCAACTGGCTGCTATTTTGCCAAAGACTCGGAAATCAACTGAAGATGCTCCTCCAGCTAAACCAACACCTACAACAGCCCCCACCAATGTATGTGTGGTAGATATGGGAACTGCCAAAAATGGCATAGAGAAAATCAGTACAGTGGTGGCTGCACCGAATTCTGCTGCAAATCCACGAGATGGAGTGATGTGTGTAATTTTCTTCCCAATGGTATCCATGACCTTGTAACCCCAAGTTGCAACACCAATGGTAATCCCAGCACCGCCCAGCAATAGTAGGCCTATTGGAACATCAACTTGATCAGGAGAAAGTGTGCCTGTTGCAGATGTTGCGATATCATAGATTGCTGCCATTGGGCCAATAGCGTTCGCAACATCATTGGCACCATGTGCAAATGCTACGTAACATGCAGTAATTACTTGAAGCCAAATGAAGACCCTCTCTACACCTGCATATCCTTCCTCCTTGAACTCATATCGCCTTAACACAAACCATAGAATTGTACTAGCAATACTACCGATTGCTAATGCAACAAGTAAACTGTTCAGAGGAATCCATGCTCCTTCAAGTAACGGATTGAACGTACTACCATCTTTCGGTGGTAACCAATTTGAAGAATCGATTAAACCAGCATCATCGAGGTTTTTGTAAAATCCTTTGAGGCCTTTGAATTGTAAGGCTAACCCAAGAACAAAAAAAGTAGGAAGAGCGAGAAGTGGTGCGACGCTTTTTGTTCTCTCTAATGGTTTTTCATGATTGAAAATCACCCTACGAATTACAATAAATGAAAGAAATGCGAGGACCCCCCCTAACAAAGGAGAAGCTACCCAACTCATCACAATTTCACTCACCTTAGCCCAATTTACACTACTGGGTTGGATCCACAAACCCATTCCAATAACGCCACCTACAATGCTATGTGTTGTTGAAACTGGCAAACCAAATTTCGTTGCAATAGTTAACCAAATTGCTGCTGCAAGAAGTGCTGCCATGAATCCATACATCAAACTCTGACTTAATTCATATGAAAATCCACTATCTCCAAAATCAAGTACACCTTTTCGAATTGTATCCGTAACATGACTTCCAAAAAAGACTGCTCCGGCAAATTCGAAAACAGCAGCGACAATGATTGCTCGACGTAGGGTCAATGCTCCGCTACCAACACTGGTCCCCATTGCATTAGCAACATCGTTTGCTCCAATGTTCCACGCCATATAGGAACAAACAATCAAGGCGACTACGATGAGGAGCATCGTAGTGGGTTCCACGGGACTTCCTCGGACATTTCAGAAATAAAAATTCCTAATGGAACTTCAATTTGGACCTATGCCGATTTCTATCTCGTTATTCTTCCAAACACCTCGATACATCAGTGTAGTTTGAAAACCAAGATGCACCCTTCCATCAGCCATTATTGAAATCAAACCTCCTCGGCCACCGAATGGAGTTACCATATCTAAGACGCTGGTTGATTCTTCAACAAGATTAGAATTATCATTTCTCATCCGAATTGCCAATTCATGTGCAGCACAAGTTCTGATGTATGCTTCGCCTACCCCTGTACATGAGATTGCAATCCTCTCATCTGCCCATGTACCTGCACCAATGATTGGAGTGTCTCCAATTCGTCCCAATGGTTTCCCAGTCATTCCTCC
>JASLJW010000074.1 GCA_030747885.1 Candidatus Thalassarchaeaceae archaeon | reverse complement strand
GCCCTAATCCTCTCCTCAACATTGACTTGGTGCCAAGCAGTTCCTGAATCAATCAAAACACTATGTTTTGTGCCAGCTACAATGGAGATACTACAGTCATGATGGATGCCGGGGAGGCGGATGACTTCCACATGTCTTGATTCACCCTCTGTGAATCAAGGTATTGCCTCTATTTAGTGTCAAGAAATGATTCCTCAATTGGTAATCCTTAAATACTGTGGAGTCGAACTATACAACCCCGAGTTGGGAAGAGAGTGATAGTATGGAACCCAGAAAAAAATCTGAAACTACCCGAACTGGTCGTTCAAGAAGAGGTGGAGATTTCGTTTCTTCTCCTCGACCAAGTAAGAAGCAACGTCGAACAGACGGTCAATCAGAACCATGTACATTTTGTGGCGCTAATGAATGGGACACAGACATTTCCAGAGGAGAAATTGTTTGTTCTAATTGTGGCTTTGTCGCAGAACAGAATATGATAGATCCTGGTGCAGATTGGGTCAATCATTCGGATTGTGCTGATCGTTCTCGTGTTGGCGCGCCAACTACTGTGAGTCTTTCAGACAAAGGGCTCTCAACGGTTATCGACAAACGTGACCTAGTAGGTAGTAGTGCTAGATTGAATGGAATGAATACTCGACAGGTCAGAGATTGGAGGAGAAGGGCAACTATTGATCAACGTTCAAAAACTCGAGATAGTAGGTCAAGGAATCTAGCTAAGGCAATGCAATTCATTCGTGATAGGGGTGACCTCCCCCCTCAATTGAGGGATCAAGCCAGTGCTCTATACCGTAAGGCAGTGGAGAAGGGTTTAGTCACAGGCCGATCAATTAGAGGAGTTACAGCTGCCTGTGTTTATATTGCTGCTCGTGAGGCTAGGATTCCTAGGAGAATAGAAGATATTGCACAGAACTTCGACATGGTAAAAGAAGTCGAGGTAAAGGAGTTGAAGAGGACCATACGATTGGTTGCTCGTGAATTAGGTACTCACCACATTTCTGGCCCTACCGAATATCTAGATAAATTCCATTCTGACCTCCAACTTCCTCCCAAGGTATTAGGGAGAGCCAATGAGATTTGGGATCAGACCAAGGAAGACTTGGCTTGGCAAGGTAAAAAACCGTCAGGAATTGCTGGTGTTCTTCTTTATCGTGCAGCTGCAGACTGTGGTTCCAACAGAACTCAGAGTGAAGTTTGCAAGGTATGTGGAGTTAGTGAAGTAACTATTCGAGGATTGCTGAAATTACTTAATCAAAGAATCCCGAAGTTAGAAAATTCCTAATTCAAATTGTGCGTCTTCTGAGGCATGGATTTTCGGGTCCCATCGGGGTGACCATACTAGATTCACATGGACCGATTCAATTTCCTTAGTTTCTAGCCCTGCTCGATGAACTGCTGCCATAATCTCTGGAGCTGCAGGGCATCCAGGTGAAGTCAACGTCAAATCTATTTCTGCATGTTTTCCATTTTCTGTTTCTTCTACTCTAATATCATATATTAGCCCTAGATCGACAACACTAATTTTCATTTCTGGGTCTTCAACAGTTCTAATTGATTCCAAGACTTCTTCTTTTATGTCCATTCTTTTCACCTTTAATTTGACATTTGTTCAGCAGTTTGTCGAATCATTTCAAACATATTCATGAAACCGTTCGCTCTTGAAGGAGTAAGTGATGCTTTAACATCCATTTCATCCACAAAATCAGGTTTGATATTTGCTACTGAAGAGGGGGGTAATCCGTCAACACCTATCGCTAAAATTGCAATTAACCCTTGTACGATATTTGCGTCTGCGGCACCATGTAGTTGAAATCCTCCATTTTCATCTATAGTGCATTCAACATGTGCTTCTGATTGACAACCTCTGACTCTGTTTTCATCGGTCCAATCTTTGGTTTCAAGTTCATGTGGTAATTTTTTGGCATACTCAAAAAGTAGTTCAAGTCGTTCCATTCTGTCGAAACATTCCTTGAATTCGTCAATGATTTCCTGAAGTGGAAGAGGCCAATCAGACATGTTATACCCCTATATTTTGTTTTGATTTCAACCGAACCGTTGTACTATTGAAGACAGATAATCAATGAAAGCATCTGCTTCTTCTTGAGTATTGTAAAGCCAGAAGGAGATTCGAGCGGTACTCGAAACTCCTAGAGCTTCCATTAATGGTTGAGCACAATGGTGTCCGGTTCTAACAGCGAATCCTCCTGAATCGAGTAAATGAGCTAGATCTTCTGCATGTATTGATTCATGTAGGAATGAAACCACTCCAGAACAAGTATCCAAATCATGTCTTCCATAGATTTTAATTCCGGGGATGGACGACATTTTTTCGGAAGTAATTCTTGCAAGATTTGAAACATGTTCGTGTACTAACTGCATATCTAGTTGAGATAACCATTTGATTGCAGCATGCCATCCAAATGCTTCGGCTATTCTGGGAGTTCCAGCTTCAAATTTTTGTGGTCCTTTCTGAAAGGTAGACCCTTCTAGTGTTACGGTTTCAATCATATCGCCACCTGAAATAAATGGATCCATTGTTTCCATAATTTCTGGTTTTACGAAGAGTCCACCTATTCCAGTAGGTCCCCCCATTTTGTGTGAACTTAGAGCCATGAAATCACATCCCAGTTCAATGAAGTTGATTTTTTCATGTGGTGCTGCCTGTGCTGCATCAATCATTACGAATGCACCTTTACCGTGATTTCCTGTCTTTTTTGAAATATCGATTATTTGTTCGACATTGTTTCTTACTCCTAGAACATTTGATGTATGTACTACACAAACCAAACTAGCATCCTGCACCCCAATTTCAAATGCATCCATGTCTAGTGTTAAGGTATCACGCTCCAAAGGAATGTAACGAATTTCGACCCCTCGCTCTTTTGAGAGAATCTGCCATGGTACGATATCTGCATGATGTTCCATTTCTGTAGTTAAAATGACATCTCCTTTAGAGAGATTAGCTCGAGCCCATCCATATGCTACAAGATTGATGGCTTCAGTGGTCCCACTAGTGAAAATTAGATGATCTCGAGGTGCGCCGAAATATGACGCAATCTCAGTTCGGGCAGATTCGTACCCCTCAGTTGCTTCTCCTGCTAATGTGTGTACTGCGCGATGAACATTTGAATTTGAATTTTCATAGAATGAATTCATGGCATTGATTACTTGTTTAGGTTTTTGAGTAGTTGCAGCGTTATCTAGGTAGACCAAAGGTCTCCCTCCTTCCATTGTCCTACTAAGGATGGGGAAGTCTGCTCGAATAGCGTCAAGGTCTAGCCCCATGCCATGTCGAGTCGCTAGATTGTTTTCAACCCGTCCATGCTTCAAATGCTACGAAGGTGGTTCTGAATTCGTTCGATTAGGTATCCATGTAGCTCTTGAGAACCCATATCTGTAAGCGGTGCATTCAAGAAAGCGGCTATTAGGGCTGATCTAGCTTGTTCTTCATCAAACCCTCTTGTAGAGAGATAGAATAATTGTTCTTCATCAATCGGACCATTCGCAGTTCCATGCCCACATCCTACCACTTCACTTTCGAGTACTTCTAATTCAGGGATTGAATTAGCAGTTGCCTTTTTTGAAAGGAGTAAATTGTGGAATAATTGTCCAGCATCAGCCCCTTTCGCCCCAGCATCAATTCTTAGCATCCCTGTTCCAGTAGTATTGCTTTTTTCTCCACATGCGGAGTGCCATTCTAATCTACTTCGAGTTTCCTTTCCACTATGGGTGATTTCAATATGGGAGTCCAAATGGTCCTCTTTTGATGAAAGAATAGATCCGTTCACCTTGAGTGATGAACCAGGTTCAGAGAGCCAGTGTCGAATGTCTATTTTTGCTTGAGATGACGAGGCATTCACTGTTCCTGCTTTGATTTGCGCGTCTCTTTCTAGAGAAAGTGCATCACATCGGATTAATCTCTGTCCAGTAATTTGAGTAACAACATCGTTCACAATTGAATTTTGACCATATCTTCCTTCTCGAAGTATTCCAGTCCATTTTGCATCACCTTCGATTAATGTAACAATCTCGCATTCAACTTGGGAACCAATATCGATTAACAATCGAATTGCACATGTTTCTCCAGAAGTTTGGATTTTTATCAATAAAGGGCTTTCGATAATTGTTTTATTTTCTATTTTTAAGATTGAAATTGAAGGTGCTAGAGATGCAATGAATGTTGGAGCAGCAGTTCCATTATCGAAATCAAGGCTTTGACCAAGTCTCTTGAGGTCGGAATCTGTAGCTTCTTCAATAGTTATTCCTTCAGGGACTGGGGATCCATTTACAAGAGAGATTCCAATGTTGGGTGAAGTAGATGGGGGGAAATCACCGACCTCTCCTGTTGGGTGGGCCTTTTTCCAAGGCGTATACCTCCAAATGTGGGCGGCTCTGTCGGTATCAGAATTCTCCAGATAGGTCTTCCTCATGATGAATTCTCACCCGATACTTCCTTCCATTTCAAGTGCCATTAACTGATTGAGTTCAACAGCATATTCCATTGGCAATTCTCTGGTGAATGGTTCAAAGAACCCGTTTACAATTAGAGCAAGAGCTTCTTCTTCTGAATGCCCCCTACTCATCAAGTAGAACAATTGGTCGTCACTAACTTTACTCACAGATGCTTCATGCTCACATCTTGCACCGGAATTCCCTACTTCCATTGTCGGATATGTATCTGAGCGACTTTCTTCGTCTAGTAGTAATGCATCACAAACAACATTCACTTTGCAATTTTCTGCTTTAGGTGAAACTGTTACTAAGCCCCTGTAGGACCCCCTTCCACCATTTTTACTGATGCTTTTTGATAGGATCTTACTGGTGGTATTGCTAGCAAGGTGGTGTATTTTCGCCCCAGCATCTTGATGTTGTCCCGCTCCTGAATATGCAACTGAGATTACTTCTGCATGAGATCCCTCACCCTTGAGAATGACTGCTGGATACTTCATGGTGAGTTTGGATCCGATATTCCCGTCAATCCATTCAATGGTGGCATTTTCATGAGCAATTCCACGTTTTGTGACTAGATTGTAAACATTAGCTGACCAGTTTTGGACAGTTGAATAACGAATGTGTGACCCCGGAAGGGCAATCAATTCAACAACTGCAGAATGCAGTGAATCGGTAGAGTAAGTTGGTGCAGTACAACCCTCAACATAGTGAATACTGCTTCCTTCATCAGCGATAATTAACGTTCGTTCAAATTGCCCCATGTTCTTTGCGTTGATTCTGAAATATGCTTGAACAGGCATCTCAACATGTACCCCACTAGGCACATAGATGAATGAACCACCTGACCAAACAGCGGTGTTAAGTGCGGAAAATTTGTTGTCCGAAAATGGGACAACTGAACAGAAGTATTCCTTTACGATCCCTTCGTATTCTCGTAGTCCGCTATCCATGTCTAGGAAGATTACTCCTTGGGCCTCTAGATCTTCACGAATACTGTGGTATACTGCTTCTGATTCATATTGAGCAGTTACGCCTGATAACCACTTTTGTTCTGCTTCAGGAATCCCTAATCGATTGAATGTATTTCGAATGTCTTCCGGAACATCATCCCAATTTTTTTCTGTTGCATTAGATGAACGAAGGTAGTAGCATACTTTGTCGAAGTCAATCTCCTCAAGCATGTGCATATTGCCCCATGTGGGCATAGGCCGTTCCATGAAGTGATGAAATGCTTTGACTCTAATTTCAGTCATCCATTCTGGTTCATTCTTTAGAGCCGAAATATCTCGCACAACTTGCTCAGAAAGTCCGAAATCGAAACGGATGGTAGCGTTTTCAGGGTCGTGCCATCCTGCTTTGTAGTCCCCCACTGCAGATCGTGCTTCATCACTCATTCATCCATCACCTCCGCTTCAACCCAATCATATCCGTTTTCTTCGAGTTTATTTGCCAATTCTGGTCCACCAGACATGACGATTTTCCCATCAATCAAAATATGAACTCGATCTGGTTTTACATGCTCTAATATCCGATTGTAATGAGTGATGATTAGTGCCCCTGAATTAGTTCCTCTAATGGCTGCATCTACTCCTTGGGCAACAGTTCGTATCCCGTCAATATCTAAGCCTGAATCGGTCTCATCTAGAATTGCTAATCGTGGTTTTATCAACATCATTTGTAGAATTTCAAATCTCTTTTTTTCTCCCCCACTGAATCCGTCATTTACATATCTTGAAAGGAATGAACGATCGAGGCCAAGTTGTTCCATTCCAGATTTCAAAAGAGATCTAAATTCTGTTCCTTTAGCCGCTTCTTCACCCTTGATTGCTGCTACTGAACGTCTTAGGAAGTTACCCACTTGAAGTCCAGGCACAGAGTGTGGATATTGAAAAGATAGGAATACCCCTGCCCTTGCTCGTTCATAGGCTTCCATATCTAGTAAATCGTCACCATCAAGATGAACGGTTCCATTTGTCACTTCGTAATCAGGATGCCCCATCAAAACATGGGCAGTGGTGGACTTCCCACTGCCATTTCTGCCCATCACCGCGTGGACTTCCCCTGGTAAGATTTCTAAATTGATTCCTTTCAAAATTGGGGTATCTCCAATCGATGCTTCTAGGCCATCGATTTTGAGAAGAGGCGCCTCACCCATATTATTCACAAATCAACGAAATATTTGCCCTTTATGAACTACGTGTATCAACCATCCTCTAGATTAATTGCATACCCCCTCTAGAGTAGAATGAGGTAGAAGTATGTCTGATGAACTCGCAGAAGAATATCGGGCCCAAATTAGACTCCAGATGAATGAAGAAGCATCCCGACGACTCCAAGAAGTTGTTGACCCTCGTGAGGATGCTCGAGTACTAGCACTCCAAATTGTGGAATTAGTGGGTGATTCTGATTTCTCTCGCCCTGAAGGAATTCATCCAGATCTTGTCCCTTCCCTAATGGCTCGTCTAGGTGAGGTACGTGCAGCATTAACAGGTCATGGTGGAGCATTAACTGTAAGAGAGGGAGAAGTTGATGGTGAATCAGTTCGGCTTGTAATTGGCTTAGATGGAGCCTGTGTTGCGTGTGGGGCTGCCCCAAATACACTATCTGGAATTCAGAATGATTTACTATCTGATGATCATATTCAATCAATTCTTTTTGATATTGGGATTCTCGAACATTATGATGGCATAGTGAGAGAATTCTTGTTAAAGAAAAGTGGTGTGACCTTCTGTTAAGATTCTATCAATCATCACAAGGGTCTTCACTGCCAAGGTCTGCGGAGGGCCATGGGGAGCACGTTTGACACCACCCCTTGCCGAGAACAAGATTTGGGTAAATTCGAAATTCTTGAGAGAGATGGAGTTGCCCGTATCGGCCGTCTTTTCACCAAGCATGGAACTCTCCAGACTCCAATGTTGCTTCCTGTTGTTAATCCCAATATTCGTACAATAGAGCCTCGAGAGATGTGGGATGAATTTGGTGTCCAGGCATTAATTACTAATTCCTATGTAATTTGGAAACATGAGAAATTGAAGAATCCCGCCCTCAAGGAGGGTGTTCACAAGTTACTCGATTTCCCTGGTATCATTGTTACTGATTCAGGGACCTTCCAGTCATATGTATATGGAGACATTGATGTTGGAGTAGAGGAGATTGTTGCATTCCAGAGAGATATTGGAGTAGATATTGGGACGATGTTAGATGTTTTTGGCCGCCCTGATCAATCAATTGAAGAATTGAAGGAAGCTGTTGAGCAGACGGTAAAAAGAGCCCTACCGTCTTTGGTTGAAGCGGGGAGTGATTTGCTCCTAAATGGTCCAATACAAGGGGGATTACATACTTCGCTTAGATCAGAAAGCGCAGAACTGATGGGTTCTGTCAATGGACCTTTCCGAGGATTTTCTGTTCACCCAATAGGAGGTATAGTTCCAATTATGGAGCAACATCGTTATCTTGAACTAGCAAGGATTATTCTTGCAGTTAGGAAAACAATCC
This sequence comes from Candidatus Thalassarchaeaceae archaeon, assembly GCA_030747885.1. Classification (GTDB taxonomy): domain Archaea; phylum Thermoplasmatota; class Poseidoniia; order Poseidoniales; family Thalassarchaeaceae; genus MGIIb-N2. The sequence continues at coordinate 5,748 of JASLJW010000074.1, read as the reverse complement.
CTGTTAATCGTCCGATTCATATGTTTGGATGTGGGCATCCAATGTTATTTCCAATGTGTATCGCACTAGGAGTAGATTTGTTTGATAGTGCTGCATATGCACTTTTTGCCAGAGACGGGCGTCTTTTGACTCCTGATGGGACTGTTAGGATAGAGAACCTCAAGGAATGGCCCTTTACTTCCCGAGTTCTAAATGGGATTTCACCATCAGATGTGAGGGCTATGGAGAAGAATGCTCGAACAGATTTACTTGCTAGGTACAACCTTGAGGCAACACAGGCAGAACTTGCTAGATGTCGGGAAGCAGTTCGTTCAGGAAAGATTTGGTCTTTGGTAGAACAGCGTAGTCATTCTAGTCCTGAATTGAGAGAAGCATTTCTATTTCTTAAAGAGCACTTGATGGGGGAGAATGATTCTTCAAAATCTCAGATTGTGTTTTCCTCTTCACCTGTAAGGCCTGGTTCTGAGCGATGGACAGAGGATTCAATTTCTCGCCCCCATCTGATTCATGCAAATCGCCTGATTAGAGAACGTTGGACTCCCCCCCTTTCCGATTGGAAAGGTGAATCCATTACTAATCCTGAATTGTTACTAATTACGTCTGGCCGACCTCCATGGCGTGATTCGGTAAAGAACGATGTTATACGTGCTCTTTTCCATAATCCTAGCCTAATACCAATTATTCAAACCCCTAATGGTCTCCTCCCATTTGACCTTGAGGATTGGGCCCCTCTATGTCACATTCAAGCTTCAGAAAATACGTGGTCATCACTTTCTTCTCCATCTAATGACGTTCTCAAATCTCTCGGTTTTGATTCACAAAATATACATCACCTAACTAGTTCAGATGAGTCGATAGACAAAGAAGATAGAATCCGAATTTTTGAATGGTTAGAATTTAGTCAAATTTCAGCTAAATGTTCGGTCTTATTGGGGGCATCTAGGAAAATGACCTCTGATTGGTTAGATGGTATGACTGTAGGCCGTTCATCCACTGGTCGAATCAGAAATGTGTTTACTTCTGATGGCCGCCACGTACTATCTCCGCGCCTACATGATGGTGGTATTTCATTAACAAATGAAGGAGCAAAAGATCTCCATTCATTGGGGTCTGGGACTCCTAGATTGGTGCTAAAAAGCGATGCCATTCCTTATGTTCAAGATGGCCGGAATGTGATTCACGGTTTTATCGAAGATGTAGATGAAAACATCGCTCCAGGATTGGCATGTCTAATTCAGGATTCTAGTGGCAATCTAATCGCCCATGGCATCTCAAGATGCCTCCCATCTGAAATTCGTAGTTTTTCTAAAGGTATAGCAGTCAGAGTTCGAGGAGGAATCAAGAGTGATGATTCACAATGACTCATTCCGTCGGTTGATTCAAGTGTCGTCTCGGATGATTTGCGCCCGAGGTAGGCAGTTTGGTCTCAGTGAATAGTGATTGGCTCATTGAGGCCAAGAGCCTGACCAAGAATTACGGACCCCATATTGCACTAGATAATGTCGATATTCAATTACCACATGGATCAATAGGTTTACTTGGTCCAAATGGTGCTGGAAAATCTACTCTCATCAAGACACTTTTGGGTTTAATTCAGATTACTTCTGGTGAAGGAAAAGTGTTAGGTCACGATATTCGAACCGAAGGTCACGCAATCAGAAGCAAGATTGGATATATGGCCGAGTATGATACATTGAATCCAGATTTGAATGCCGTAGATCAAGTTCGTTATGCGGGGGAACTTCTTGGGATGGCACCCCCTGTAGCTAATCAACGAACTCATGAAGTAATGGAGTACGTGGGCCTACGTGACCAACGATACAGGAAGATTGGAACATTCTCTACGGGGATGCAACAATCGGCGAAACTTGCTTGCGCGATAATTCATGATCCTGAATTACTCATCGTAGATGAACCGTCCAATGGTCTTGATCAGGAACATCGTGGATTCATGCTTGATACTCTTTTCAATATCGTTAGTGACGGAGGTCGTTCAATCCTAATGAGTAGTCATTTGATGGATGATGTTCAGATGGTTTGTGACCGTGTAATTATGATTCACAAAGGAAGAGTTGTTGTTCATCGGAGAATTGAAGATTTAGCACGGCAAATTGATCGAGAGATAGAAATTTCAGTTTGGGGTGGCGCTAGTAAGATGGAGCAGCAGTTGAAAGATGCTGGTTTGACCGTTCGTAGATTAGGTCGAGTGATGCGAATACTCAGGGAAGATGATTCCACTGTTGACCTGATTTTAGAATGTGCTGCCAAGACTTCAGTACAAATTAGGCAGATGGAAGAATATGAACCCAGTCTTGAAGATCTTTTCTTACTTATCATGGATAAATTAGGTTACGGGACTCGTAGTGCCTCTGAATTGTTGAATTCAACTTCTGATTCTCGCGTTATTGGCGATGGTTCTCTTGGGGGTGCCTCAATTTGACTGAACCAATTCCAGATGATTCAGTGGAGGGGGAACCAGGCACTGTAGAAGCGGAGAATCCTCTTGGAGTCACTCGCATGGAGGCCGCTTTTGGCTCAGGAGATGGAGATGAAAATGCATTTGCAGCAGTCTCACAAGGCCAAGTTGAAGCTGGTACAATTTTCAACAGCGTGTATCGTCCATGGAGGGGGACATTGGGTCCACGATGGGCTCGTAATTATGCTATCTATCGGCATCATGTCTACGGAATGATTACCTCCAAAGGACATCGATATTATCACCCTTTTATCCGTTTAGCCGTTCTTTTCATACTCATTTCTTCCATGAGTACTCTTGGTTTCTTGATTCTAGGTTCATTGATTGGAGAACCCGAAATAATGAGGCCCTTTGGATTGAATCGAAACAATATTTATGCAAAGATTCTGGGCTTTTTCCCTAGAAATGCACTTTGGTGGCCATTACTAACTGCTTTGATTATTGGCGGAATGATATCTGAAGATCGAGCACATGGAACCTCTGCAATTTACTTCTCAAGACCAATCAATCGTCTTGATTATGCGATAATGAAGTATCTTTCAGTCGCTAGTATTCTAGGTGGTGTGATTCTTCTAACCTATGTCTCATATTATTCCTTGGCCATTGTTGTTGAGGGTCATGGTTGGGCGTATCTGTTTGATTCATTTCCACTGTTTATTTCTGGATTAGGTATCAGTATTATCCTGATATTTACATACACCTCTATTGGAATGGCATTATCTTCTGTCTCTAAGGGAAAGTTCTTCCCAGCTGTTGGTTTTTTGTCGATTATCTTGGGGACAAAATTGGTGGCATTCCTTATCGATAGTTTATTTGAAAGAAGCATTGTTTACATTCTAAGCCCTTATGATAATCTTGCCCATATTGGCCAATTAGTCATGGGAATAAATTCGGGTTATGACCACCCTGTGGCCTTCTCTGCAGTTTCTCTTCTAGCAATGAATGTAGTATCGTTGTACATTATTTCGGTTAGAGTGAATAGTCTGGAGGTGACTAGAGAATGATTCCAGACCCAGAACAAGTTGGTGAACCAGTACCAATGGAGATTCCAGTCGATAATTCTGTTCCAGCGTTGATGTTGGATCATGTTTCCAAGTGGTATGGGCAAGTTATCGGTTTGAATGATGTGAGCCTTGCAATTGGTGGAGGAGTTACAGGAATTCTTGGCCCTAATGGAGCCGGAAAAAGCACTCTTTTCAAGATTTTAGTTGGTCGTCTTAAGCCTAGCCAAGGTACAGTTCGTTTGTTTGGCATTGATCCTTGGCGTAATGCTGCGCCTTATTCTCGAGTAGGATATGTTTCAGAGGGCGAGAAACTCTATGATTGGATGACTGGTCATGACTTTGTAACTACATTGGCACGCCTATATGGCTTCACTAGAGATGAAGCTTCAGCACGAGCCGACCACGTGTTAGAATTCGTCAACCTCTCTGATGTTGCACACAAGCAGATTGGCAAGTATAGCAAAGGCATGCGGCAACGAGTGAAGATTGCGCATGCTTTAGTTAACGATCCCGATTTAATCATACTTGATGAACCCCTCCAAGGATGTGATCCTGTTGCAAGAACGACAATCATGAACGTAATTCGAGAACTTGGTTCGATGGGTAAGACTGTGGTTGTATCTAGCCATATTCTTTCTGAGATCGAGAGGATTACAGAGCAGATTGTCATTCTCCATAATGGTCGTTTACTTGCTTTAGGGAATTTACATGCCATCAGGGGGATGTTGGATAAACACCCTCATCGAATTCTCCTAACTACTGATACACCCAGAGAGTTAGCTGCACGAACTCTTGTAGTGGATGAAGTTCATGGTGTTCGATTTCCTCTCCCTCATCAATTAGAAATTCAGACCAATGATTTGAATGCGGTCCATTCTATTCTCCCGTCATTGATTACTTCCTCTGGATTGAGGGTTTCTTCCATTCAGAATCCAGACGACAATCTAGAGAGTTTACTTGCATATTTGATGGAGGGTAGATCATGACTGAAAAACAGCGTAATCTTGAATCTTCAAATTCAATGTCACAGTCATTAGTAGAAAATAAGTCAGTCTCCCAAACAGCGAATATTCCTGTTCTTCCGGAAAGAAGAATTCTCAATAGTGTTTGGAGCGGCCTTGATAGAAAGGCTGGAGCAGTTATCGAATTTACGGCACGACAACTTCGGGTTAGAGCATCTACTTGGGTAATAGCCACCATAGGTTTTCTTCTGATGTTGTTATTACTTGCAACATACGCAGAAGCAATGGTTGAGGGATTAGAGCCAGTTGATGACGATGGTGATTCAGTAGATTGGGATGAGGATGGTTACCCACTAGGTCAGGAACGAAAATGGGGTACATCAGATTGGAACAGTGCAGAATTCCCTGGTTCTGGAATTTTCATCAGTGAAGAGTGGTTAGGTTGGAATGAAGAGGACCATACTGGGAATCATACATATCGAGGGAATGCAATAATCACCTCGTATAGTTGGATTGGAACACCCTCTCCTACTCAGAATGGAGTATGGGTAGAGACTGAGAATTTATCCACATGTACCGATTATGAAGAACAATATGATTTGCAATCGGGGCGTTCTTGTTTAACCTCTGATGATGATATCAGATTCAATGGATTAATCCATGTTAATGGGACTGTGGGGATTGATCAAGATCATTGGTATTCCTATCTTGAATGGGGTGAATTTGTAGGGGTTTCAGAAGATCCAATTCCTATGGATCCTCCTTCAATGTATATTGATGAGGATGGGTTTGACATAGATATCTCTTCTGGAAACACCAGTCAAGGATTCGATGACGATGGAGATTGTTTGATGGATTGGGATTCACCTACGTCCTTTGAACAAGATCCAGATTTTTGGCTTGGAAATGAGTGGCGCAATTCTGATTCTAATCGAAATGGAATAGAATGTGATGTTGAATTGGTGTTTGACGAAGAAGGAAATCTAGTTTCGATTGAAGCAGATAATTTGGTCGATGAAGATCCTTCTGAACAGGATTTCGTTTTGGAATCACTACATCGTGGTTTCGTTTTAGCTGTGGGGAAAGTTGCCTTTTTGTTCCTCCTAGGCATATTCATTCCCTTATTTTTAGCAACTGGATTAATTCGTGATGAGATGGCATCTGGTACAATGTATTATCTGGTAGGAAAACCAATTCATCGAGCCGAATTTTTCGTTTATCGAATTCTTGGATTTATGGCAATAGCCGCGCCCTACATGGTTGCATTAGCGTTATTCGTAGGTTTAGTAACCAGTTTCATTGGCCC
>JASLJW010000073.1 GCA_030747885.1 Candidatus Thalassarchaeaceae archaeon | reverse complement strand
GTCAAATCCTCATTGACCCAGGAGAATCAGCATCACTAGAAATGCAGGTTACAGTTGATTCAGGTGCATTTGAATTTGAAGAAGAAGAATTTAGAGCACAAGTGTACATTCAAGGAAATACAAACAAAGTAGATGCTGCATCATTCAGGGTTAGAGTTTCCAATTACGATTATGCTGCATCCATTGCATTTGCAGACCCAGGGGATGACCCCGATTCACTTGATCTAGCACTCGCTCCAGGGATGTCTTATTCATTTGATGTATTGGTTTCCAATACTGGGAATAGTAGCTTTGAAGATGAGGGTATATTGAGTTACATGGGAATGGAAGGATTGGTTGAGGTAACATACACAAGCAATGGTACAGATCTAACCAATACAGCATTTGTAATGGGATCTCCATCATCTGAGCCACTTCTTTTCACAGTGAATCTTAGGCTTCTTGCAACAGCAGAAGATGGCGATTATGGGACATTAATTCTTAATGCTGCATCCATGAATGATGCTGCAAATCCTAACACTATCCGAGTATTGCTCTCAATCGCTACCGTTTACGATATTGATATTCAACTCATTACTGAATCTACACAACAGGTGAACATAGGTTCTTCAGTTCAGTTTGAACTTAATGTGACCAACATTGGAAATGCACGTGCCGAATACACTGTGAATCTGTCTGATGGGCTGAGGGGTTGGACACTAAGTCACGATATGGATGATACCTTTTTCCTAGATCCGGGAGAATCCCAAACTATTCTGGTAAAGGCATCTCCCCCCCTTGGAGTTGTAGGTGAAGATCGTCTTCCTTTCGTCGTAAGGGTGGAACCAGTTGAATCTCCATTAGATGGGATTCCACTTGATCTAGTCGCTGTAGGCGTTGAGCCCACTTGGGGAGATAAGTTAGGCTTGTCTGAATCTCAAGAAAATTATGTGCAAATAGGCGGATTAGTTTCGATCTTCCTTGTTTTACTTGGATTCATCGTTAGAGCGTCTGCACAAAACCGTCGGATGCAAGAAGATTTCAAAATCATTGAAGACGAAGATTGATTCTTTTACGTCTTCATTTTCTTTTGATTAATTTGTCCAATTAGAAGAATATCCTTATGGACAGGTTTGAGGTGGCTTGAGGTGTAGGACAAGAAGTCCTTCAGAGGTGCGACTTTTGACTTCAATACCTGCTGACTATCTAGCAGTTGGTTTGATGGCCATTGTTGGCTTTCTGTTTCCATTTGGCGGTTTCGTGACTTCATATTTCCTTCGACCAACTCGGGATCCAAATGACCCAACAAAAATGCGATCTATTCTTATCCCTGGTTTAGAATCTGATCAGAGCCTTTACGTCCGCCGTTTAAGCACATATGAATGCGGTTCTGATCCAGTTGGAGATGCAAGAATTGAGTTTCATTTCCAATACTATTGGTATGCCATCATATTCTTGGTGTTTGATATAGCATTCATGTTTCTTTCATTCGCGGGCATTCTTGTGTCTGAAGCCACCACTACAGGAGGTAGTGAAGTAGTAACTATAGATGAGGCATTAGGCGGTTTGGTTAGTCTAACTGCAATTTTTGGCTTCATGGTTCTTGGAATATGGTATGTTTTCCGAAAGAGAGGGCGAATTTACATTTGAGGTGGAAAAATGGCTGATGATGGACAGAATTACTCGATGTTCAACAGTCGCCTATTAGTCGATGTAGTCGGCGATGTAACTGACGAGGCCCTGAAAGCTAGTCGGCTGAAAGAAATCATTGGAGTAATTGGTGGCAGACTTTTCAATTGGGCTTCCCGCAAGTCATTTTTCCCACTGCATCTTGGAATCAAGTGTTGTGCTTTAGAAATGGCTGCTGCAGGCGGTCCACGTTTTGATGCCCAGCGTTTCGGCCTCTTCTTCCGAAGTAGCCCTCGTCAATGCGATGTTCTGCTTGTAAACGGTCCAATTTCTAAGAAATTCGCGGACCCAATTGTTCGCCTTTGGGAACAAATGCCCGAACCTAAGTGGTGCATTGCAATGGGTGAATGTGCAATTTCCGGTGGCCCGTATTTCCAATCATACAACGTCCTTGAAGGCGTAGATACTGTGATTCCTGTGGACGTGTATATTCCTGGATGTCCACCTCGACCTGAAGCACTCATCGATGGATTTGATCTTCTTCGTCAACGAATATTACTCACAGGAGTAAGTCCTTCAATGGTAATGGATGAAACATCGAATCCTGTTGTAGTAGGTGATGATTGAATGGGAATGAAGGTCAATCATGAGAAACAGACGGCAGCTGCTGATGCTGTAGTCACGGCTCTTCAGGCAGAGTTTGGAGGAGAAGGCCTGAATTGCGAAGTCCGTATGCACATTGGCGGTAATCACCAAAGATCGTACGTCTACATCGATTGCCCCCCGTCAATCTGGTCAATTGTTGCTGAAACACTTTCAGAAGTTCACGGAGTAGACCATTGTTCTATGATTACTGGAATACATTGGCCTGAGAAGGCTCCTGAAATGGAATGGCAAGTTGTCGTTCATCTGATGAGGATGTGCATTCGCAATCCACCTTCCAAGGAAGGAATTGTTCTGCCAATCATTTCCGATGCGACAGTCGTGCAAGGTTCAGATATGCCATTGGAATTTGAAGTTAGTATTGCAATTTCTGAGACACGAAGTCCATCCGTACCTTCTGTACAACACGTTTGGGTTGGTGCAGATTGGAATGAGAAAGAGACATGGGACCTTGTAGGAATTAATTTTGAAGGACACCAAGAAATGCGACGAGTCCTACAACCACACGAGACTCCAGCAGGATATCATCCGCTTCAAAAGCAGCACAAATTGCGGTATCATGAATTCAATGAGATGTATGATGATGCACAGGGCTTCGGTCGTAAATCTGAGGATATTGGAAAGGTCAAGTAAGGAGGTGTTTCGATGGCAGAGATGTGGATTTCAATGGGCCCTCAACACCCCATGACCCATGGACTTTGGACGTTAAAAGTCAAGATAGATGGTGAGACAATTGTTGATACAATTCCTGATTTGGGGTATATCCATCGAGGCGTTGAGAAGATTTGTGAATCTCGTGACTTTACACAGATTACTCCCTATTGCGATCGTTTGTGTTATGCAAGTGCAAACACATGGTCTCATTCGTATATTTATGCAGCTGAAAACCTCCTCGAAGTTGAAGTTCCTGAAAGGGCAGAGTACATCCGATTAATTGCTGTCGAAATACAGAGGATTGCTAGCCATCTCATGTGGTTAGGTGCTTATTGTCCCGATATTGGAAATCTTACTGCCTTTGTTTATTGTCTTCGAGAGCGTGAAATGATGCTCGATCTCCTCCAAGAATTGGGAGGTTCTCGAATGCATTACAACTTCCCCAGAGTTGGTGGTGTCAAGCGTGATTTGCCTCATGGTTTTGCAATGCGTTGTAGGGCCAAGGTCAAGTTATTCTTACAGCGAATTCATGAATATGAAGCTCTACTTGATGAATCAACAATTTTCCTAATTAGGACTCAAGGTGTTGGTTATGCCAAGCCAGAAGAAATGGTGAATCATGGAGTAACCGGACCGAATCTAAGAGCTGGTGGAGTCAATTACGATGTTAGGTGGGCACACCCGTATTCAGTCTACGATGAGTTAGATTGGACTCCTTCGGTAGAACGTTCATCTGTGAAAGGCGCAGATTGTTACGACCGCTATCGTGTTCGTGTTGAAGAAATGAAAACTTCAGCAGAATTGGTTCTCCAAGCATTGGATAGCATTCCTGGAGGAGCTGAAACTTATCATGAACCAGGTGACCCTGCTTTAATCGCAAAAGCACCTGCCCGGGCCGCTGATGGCCAGACCGGATTCCATCACTTTGAGGACCCTAGAGGTGAATCGATGTTCTATCTTGTAGGGGGCGGGGATGAACGAGGAAAGAATCCGTATCGTGTTTCGATTCGTTCGCCGATGTTCATTACAATTCCATATGCTGCAAAATGCATGATTGGATACAAGATTGCAGATGTTCCAGCAATTATGGGAAGTTTCGATCCTTGTATCGGGGAGACGGATCGGTGAGAACATGGCTACAGAAGATTGGTTCGATGTTCGCGGAGCAATAGCATGGGTTACTGAACAAACCATGGACAAAACCATTGGAATGACTAGGTTTTGGGAACAGAAATATTGGCTTAGCGAGTTCTCCGCAGAGTTCGCAATGGCAGGCATCATTTTCGTAATTACAATGCTGGCGGTCTTGGGACCGGTTTGGATGGAACGAAAATTAATTGCACGATTAATGGATCACCGTGGTTCAACCATCGCTATCCGATCTCTATGGACTGGTGAAGGAAATATTCGCGTAGAATGGTGGAAAGACCTCCCGTTTGGAATTGGTGTCCCAATTGGAATGGTAAATGGATTCCTCTGGAACAATTTTGGAAATGATTCTAGTAATCCCAAAGTTGCTCAAGTAGGAAACAGAAGTTACGCTGGTTGGTGGTGGGCACTCCCTGGAATGATCAACAATTTCGCTGATTTCACTAAATTTGCAATCAAAGAACACATGCCTCCTCGTGATGCGGATCAGGTCACCTACGAGGTTGCACCATTCATTATCGTAACCACCACTCTTTTGGTCTTCGCATTCATCCCATATGGCCCTAACCTTTACGCAGCAAATCCAGATTTATCTCTCGTATACATGATGGCAATTTTCGGCATAGCTCCATTAGGAGTTTTCTTTGCCGGATGGTCATCAAACAACAAGTATACTTTGATTGGTGGAATGCGTAGTGCGGCTCAATTAACTGCATATGAGATACCATTACTGATTACAGTACTCAGTATTGCAGTTCTCTGTGGAACTTTAAACATCATTGAAATTGCTGAATTTCAAATGGTCGGAAGCCAAGGAAGTGTGTGGAATATTTTCTTGATGCCCCTTGGTGCAGCCCTCTTCCTCATTACCATGATTGCGGAAGTTGAGCGCACACCATTCGATATGCCCGAGGCAGAAGCAGAACTGGTGGAAGGATGGTGGACAGAGTATGGAGGAATGCGTTGGGGCCTACTTTTCGCTTCTGAATACCTACGTTCACTCGCAGCATGTCTTTTGTTTGCACTGTTTTTCCTTGGAGGTTGGGAATTTCCCTTTGAAGACGCCCTCATAGCAGCACCATTTGTAGGAGGCGTCTTTGAATTTATTTTCCAGATTATACCTCACTCACTTTGGTTGCTGATTAAGGCGTGGATGGTATTTGCATTCTTCATTTGGGTACGTGCATCTCTCCACCGTGTTAGAACAGATCAAATTCTTGAATTTGGATGGCGTTACTTGTTGCCTCTATCTGTTATTCAACTAGGATTGAGTATTTGGCTTCGTTTGGGCGTCTATGATGGAGGTCCATGGCCAATGGTTATTCCAGCATTAATCACAGTTGTCGCAATTCTACTATTCGTCGTTCTTGTATTGGACGAAGATAAAGAGGCCCTTGCTGAACAACGTCGCCCTTACCATGTAAGTGAAATCAACAAGGCATCACCTGGAGCTAGGATAAATCAGGAGGACTAAAAATGGCATATCACCCTAGAGCAACACCGAACTTCCGCAACTTAGTCGTTCGTCCAATGTGGATTACATTGCGTGCTGGATTGCGAACAATTCCATACATTGGACCCCGATTCTTTTCATCTGGATACCATGGAAAAACTGCTGAAATGTTAGATGGTGAGACAATAAGTCGTACTGGCGGCGAATCTAGTCATATTTACGCTGCAGATCGAGAAACGAGCCATTTCGTTAAGTCAATTTCACGTCCTGTAACCGTAATGTATCCATATGAGCGATTAGAAGATTTGGAGCCATGGCTATTTGTTCCAAATAATTACAATGGAAGAATAGGAGTTGTTTGGGAAACTTGTACTGCCTGCAAAGCTTGTGTTCGGGCTTGTCCAAATGATTGTTTACACATGGAATCGGAAGTCAGAGTGAATGTTTTAGACATGCCCGATGCTTCTGAAGAGCACACTGGATTAAGTTCTGTAGAATTTGTTGAAGGAGGCTATCTGGCTAGGAAAAATGATGATTTCGAAGAGATTGAGAATACATTTTCTTTAGAAACAGCACACGAATCTGCTCCTCAGCAATATGACTTCGCAGAAATTATTGATTTGACTGGCAATACAGCCTCAGTTCGTTGGTCTGATTCTGGTAAGACTGAATCTGTTGATCTAGAAGGCATGATTCCGGCTGAGCAGGATATTGTTTCAGGAAGAATAGACTTGGGTCGTTGTATGTTCTGCGGCCTTTGTATGGAATCATGTCCATTCAATTCATTCTTCATGACAAACGAATATGATGGAATGTCGGGACTCACACGTGATGATTTGTGGATGGATGCATCCAGAACTAGAGTTCTTCCAGTTGTTCACAAGGAAGCAGTAGATCGCGAACTTGCAAAGAGAGCAGACAAGGAACGTTCGAAGCGTGAGAGAGCAGCAAAAAAGGCCAGTAAGGAGGCATGAAAATGGCTATTGATGGTGAACTGATTACTTTTGTTTTGTTCAGCATCATTGCAATTGGTGGAGCCCTAGGTTGTGTATATGCAAAACGAGTCGCTCATTCGATGCTATCTTTGTTATTCTGTTTCTTTGCTGTTGCTGGTGTGTTTGTAATAGCTGGCGCAGAACTTCTTTCTGCAATTCAAATTCTTGTATACCTAGGAAGCGTTATGCTCGTAGTTCAATTTGGTGTAATGCTCACACGTAGACAGATTATGGAGGGTGATTTCGAATGAGGGCGCTGGGAAATCTAGCTCGTGGAAGCATTGCAATTCTTGGCATTTACCTCATTGGTTTACTCGTAAATGCTCCAAGGTGGGCATCTGGAGGGATAGAAATGACTTCTCCAACTGCACGATTTGCAGATGCCCTCATGGTTGATTGGTCATTTGCTCTTGTAATTCTTGGAGCATTGTTAGCAATGGCAATGATTGGCGCATCCTATCTTGTTCGTGATGAAAGATTGGAGAACCTAATCTGGAATGAGGCCGAAATTCAAGTGAGTCCTGCTCCAAGTAAACGCGCATCTGTTTCAGTTTCAATGGATACTGCCATGGGTGATGAATTACAAAAGTTAGCAAACTTCCTTCGTGAGAGTAACCAGTCAGTTTTTGATTTCTTCCGGGCAATCGATCTCGATGATTCTGGAGAGATAGATACCATGGAATTCCAATTGGCACTCAAGAAGGCTAGCATAGCAAATCTTCCACCGTGGGACGTAGATGAATTAGTCAAACAGATGGATATGAACAGTGATGGTAAGTTGGACTTGCCTGAACTTGATTTAGCGCTCATGCGCCTGTCTCCAGATTCTGGAGGTGAAGAAGAATGATTGATCCAGGCTACATTTCTGCCCTATCTGCTATTCTATTCTTCATTGGTCTTGCAGGTGCATTCACTCGAAAGCATGCAATAATTGTACTGATGTGTATTGAGATAATGCTCAATGCAGTCAACCTAAATTTCGTAGCTGTAGCAATGCAGACAGGAGATCCTGAAGGTTGGGTATTCACAGCAATTGCAATTGCAATTGCGGCCTCTGAGGTGGCAGTTGGTCTTGCAATCTTCCTTTCATTGTATAGCACAAGGGAGACAATCAATCTCGATGAGGTTGATTTATTGAAACATTGAGGGGGGATAAGATGGGCGAATCAAAGAATGAATCTCAACTTCTTCTGTTTATTTTGGCTGCTTTGATGGTTCCATTGGGGCTAGCTTTCGGAGGAGGTGGACATGCTACAGATTGGTCCTTCGTCATCATCGCTGCACCTCTAGTGGCATTTCCATTAATTCTAATCGCAGGTCAGGTTTGGAATGGTCATCCATTATGGAAGAATACTCTGAAGGAGGGAGGAATTCCAGCATTGATGACCATGACAATTACTCTAGGTATGGGATTATGGGTGATTGTAGATTATATTGGCGGGACAGCGCATTTCGAATCATTAACTGTTAATCACATTCTATCGTGGATATCTTTCGATGTAATGGCCCATACTGCAAATGGTTGGATTATTGTTCCAATGGGATTCACAGATATCACCTTTGGAATATGGGTTGATCAAACAACACTAATGCTTTTGTTTGTCGCAACCTTCCTCACATTCCTCATTTGTTGGTTTGCAATAGGATACATGACTACAGATGAAATCAACGAGAACCGGAACCACCGCTTCTTTGCCGAATATTTGCTATTCACAGCCGGAATGTTTGGAATGGTCCTAGCAGACAACTTCCTTTGGTTGTTTATTTTCTGGGAGATAATGGGACTTTGTTCTTATCTTTTGATTGGCTTCTATTATTGGAAGCCTAGTGCTGCCTCTGCTGCAAAGAAGGCATTCATGACCACTAGAGTTGGAGATGTTTTCTTGATGGTAGGATTGCTAATTCTCTATCGAATATATGGTTCGTTGAATTTCGCTGTTGTTTTCGATGACCCATCAACTGGATTGAATGGAGCACTTGTTGACGCAAATCTTCTCGGTTGGGCCTTGGTTATGCTTTTCATCGGTGCAGTAGGGAAATCTGCTCAATTCCCATTGCATGTTTGGCTCCCTGACGCAATGGAAGGACCTACCCCTGTATCGGCCCTGATTCATGCGGCAACAATGGTGAATGCTGGCTTGTATTTGGTTGCTAGAATGGTTCCATTTGTTGATGTTGCAAATGGTGGAGTCCATGGTTTGGAAGATATCGGATTACTTGTGGCATGGGTGGGTGGAATCACTGCATTCATGGCAGCAGGTATTGCCTTTGTCCAGAATGACATCAAGAAGGTCTTAGCATATTCAACGATGAGTCAATTGGCTTACATTTTCACAGGATTAGGTGCTGCTTTGTGGTTCCTTAATCACGATGGAGAGTCAATGCATACCGCTGGAATTATTGTATTAGGGGCATCCTTGTTCCATCTCTTCAATCACGCAATGGCAAAGGGCATGCTCTTCATGGCTTCAGGTTCAGTAATTCATGAAATGCACCATGCTCATCATCACATCCATCATCATGACGATAACGATAATGATACAGATTTGTCTGACATCCCAGAAGCATTGGTCTCATTAGTTAAGCATCTACGTTCTGAAGGATTAACTATCCGTCAATTCTTTGAAAGTCTTGATTTGGATAGTAGCCGAACTCTTACGATTACTGAACTCCAAGAAGGTCTCGTTTCTGCTTCGATTGTCGATGAATCTACTGATATTGAAGCCCTGGTTTCTGCAATGGATAGGAATGGAGATGGCGAGATAGATCCTGTGGAATTAGATCGATATATGATGGATTTCTTGATCGGAGGTCAAATTGAATCTCATGGAGGACATGACGACTTCGATCCACAAGACATGCGAAATATGGGTGGTCTTGCAGCCCATCTTCCTGTAACCTCAACCGCAATGATGTTGGGTTCAATGTCCATTATTGGGATTCCATTGATTGGCGGCTTCTGGTCCAAGGAAGGGATTGTAGGACACACGTGGGAAGCTTTCCTTCATGGTGAACCTCTAATGTTTGGACCTGCGTTATTGGTACTCTTAACTGCTGGAATGACTGGGTTTTACATGTCTCGAATGTGGTTCATGACGTTCGCAGGCGCTCCAAAATCAGATGTCGTAGAACATGTTCATGAGTCCACACCTTGGATTAAGACACCTCTTGTGACTCTATCTCTAGTCACTGCATTTACAGGATTGATCCTAACCATGTTTGGTACAGTTAAATTCCTAGGAGGAAAATACGATCATCTTTCATTCCATCATGGAAGTGCTTTCGAAGAATTTGTTTATGCTTTGAAGCATGCATTCCTACCTGAAGATCCGAATTTGATGATAATTGGTTATACCACGATTTTCCTTTCATTTATTGTTGGTCCATGGTTTGCAATGCGTGTTCATGGTGGATCACTCAAGGAAGGGAGTTCGGCAATTCCTCTTGTAGAGTGGTTGGTAAAACTCTCATCTCGCCCAAGTAAGTTGGATGTTTCTGCAATGGCAGAGTCTTCTTTGGCCAAGGCCTTGGAGGAGAGATTGTATATTGATCACCTCTATGAGGAAATAATTCGACGTACAGTAATTCCATTCTCTGCTCTAAGTGCTTGTTTTGATCGAAAGGTGATAGATGGAATTGTGAAATTCATTGAAAAGGGTTCTCAAGTATCTAGCCAGAAGATTCGCTTGCTCACTACAGGTAGCGCTAGGGACTACATTTTGTATGCTGCTGTGGGAGCCCTTAGCATCGTCTTCTTACTCATGGGGGTGAGTTCTTGAACGAATTAGAAATTCTTACATTAACTCCTCTTTTTGCTGGCTTGTTTTTCCTTCTTGTTCACGAAGTAGTTCCTTCTAGCACTAAGAAACAAGCAGCGGATTTGATACGTTATGCGAATATGGGAATTGCAATTTTGTTGTTAGGTTTAGCGACACAAATTGGCCTCGAAAATGATTGGCTGTCTACTTGGTCTTCAGGATCATTTGGAGCCCAAGGATCCTACCTTCTAGAGAGTGATTACACTTCATTAATCCCCAGTATTGGAGTAAATTGGCATGTTGGAATTGATGCATTGTCTTACCCGATGATTTGGTTGACTACACTTCTAATCCCTATTTCGATGCTAGTTCAATGGGATGCAGAGAAGGGTGCCCAATTCCATAGTCTAATTCTAATCATGGAAGGAGCATTATTGGGTGTATTTTCAGTCTTGGATTTGTTTGTTTTCTATGTATATTGGGAACTTACACTTGTACCAATGTTCTTCCTTATTCTTGTATGGGGTGGAGCAGATCGTAAATATGCGGCAATGAAATTCTTCATCTACACATTTGCAGCGAGTATTTTGATGTTGGTTGGTATCCTGATTGTATACTTCCACAGTGCTCCTGTTTCAGGTATCTCAGGTACTTTGACAAATCACCATTTCGATATCCCATTGCTAATGCAACAATCATCCCTCATTGGTTCAGCAGGATTGAGATCATTGGTATTCATCCTCATGTTGATTGGTTTTGCAACCAAGATGCCAAGCGTTCCAGTCCATACCTGGTTGCCTGATGCTCACGTTCAAGCTCCTACTGCAGGTTCCATGCTATTGGCTGGAGTCATGTTGAAAATGGGTGCATATGGCTTCCTTAGAGTCGCCGTCAGTTTATTCCCTCAAGAGACAATAACAATGATTCCATTATTGGTTTTCCTTGGGATGGCTAGTTTATTCTATGGTGCATGGGTATGTCTTGGTCAGACTAATCTCAAGCGTATGGTTGCGTATTCTTCAGTTTCACACATGGGGCTGATTTTCCTTGGAATTGCAACAATGCAGCCGTTGGGAATTGCTGGTGCATTGTTCATGATGTTTGCACACGGAATCATTTCTCCACTATTGTTCGCGGTTTGTGGATCATTCAAGCATCATTATCATACCTTAGAAATTGGATCAATGCGAGGATTAGCTCACCACAGTCCATTCATGGCAGGACATATGATGTTGGGATGGATGGCTAGCCTCGGTCTTCCATTAATGGCTGGCTTCGTTGCAGAAGTAGCAATTATGATTGCATTTTGGATGACGTTTGGATGGTGGGTACTAATTCCTGCCTTGACTCTTATTCTTACAGCTGCATATTACCTATGGTCAATGCAAAGAACGATTTTCGAGAGTGGTGACCCTCATCAGGGAATTCTTCCAGATTCCATGCATGGTGAAGATCCACGAGATATTACTTGGCATGAGAACGCAGGAATGTTCATTCTTGGAGGGTTAGCGATATTATTCGGAATTTTACCAGCTATATTCTTCGATATGATGTCCAATTGGAGTACTGGTTTAGTTAGTGAGATTATGATTGACGCATTGACTACTTTGGGGGTGACTCCATGATTGAATCCCCCCTTCTTTCTCATCCATTGTTGGTTGAATCTCTTCGTCCTGAGGTAACTCTCATTGTAGGGATTTTACTTCTCATTATCGTTCCAAATCTTGGTAAGGCAACAGCAAGAATCCCCATGACCCAAATTAGGATTCCAGTTTTACTTGGAGGCGAGAGATTCCGAGCAACTAGTGATCCTCTCATTCCAGGAGTAATCTCGATGTTTACACTGTTACTAGCAATGGCCAGTAGTCTAATGACATTCGTTGAAGGAACTGCCCTTTCCACTGTATGTATATCAGCAAATGGTGCCCTCCAACAAGGTTGTACAGGTTCTGATTACATTCTTCGAGCAGATGCATTTAGTAGAATGTTCACCTCAATTTTCAGTTTTGCTTTGTTGGTTGGCACTGCTGCAATGATCAATCGAATGCCTGCCAAAGTGGATGCAAGAGCCCCTCATCCAGATTCCAGTGATTCAATGCGTGCTCGCGCGATTCGAACTCTGTTGAATAATCGTCGCCAAGGAGACTTCCATCTTCTCATCCTTTTCGTCGCACTTGGTATGAATATCGTTGCTTTGTCTACTCACCTTTTCTTGCTCTTTATTGGCTTGGAACTAGCATCTCTAGCCATCTATGTTCTTGTCGCTTTCATGAAGGAAGAAACAACCAGTGGAGAGGCTGCAACCAAGTATTTCCTTACTGGTTCTGTAGCTAGTGCCGTAACTCTGTATGGTATGTCTCTTCTTTACATTTGGAGTGGTTCTGCTTTTGATTACGCATCTGCTACTCTCAATCTTACAGGTCCTCAAGGATTGGCAGCCACTTGGGCTGCAATGGATACATTGGAGCCATTGGCTGCAATAGGCTTTGGAATGCTTCTAGTCGGATTTGGATTCAAGGTCAGTGCTGTACCATTCCATTTCGCTGCTCCAGATGCTTATTCTGGAACTTCATCACCAATGGCATCTATTCTCGCAACTGCATCCAAAGCAATGGGTTTCGTTGCTCTTTTACGAATCTTGGTAGTTATGGCTGGTCCAGAGGCTGGTTCTCCAGCATTCTGGCTACCACTTTTCGGTCTACTTTCGGTGATAACAATGACTTGGGGTAACCTTGCTGCTCTTTCCACTGAAAATCCAAAGAGAATGCTAGCATATTCAAGTGTCGCCCATGCAGGATATCTTCTAGCAGCGCTTGCTGCCATCGGTTCTGGAATGGCTGATGAATCAACGAATCAACTTTTGATTACAGCAGTTGTCTTCCATCTTCTCGTTCTAGCCTTCTTCAAATCAGGGGCATTCTTGGTTCTAACAATGACTGAGATCAAGGGAGATTCATCTTCTATGGAATCATTACATGGTCTTGGTCGAAGAGATCCGATTATTGCTGTAGCGATGTTTGTGTTCATGCTAGCCCTTGCAGGAGTACCCCCTCTTTCCGGATTCCTTTCGAAATTCCTTGTGATAGATGGGATAATTTCTGCTAGTACAGCAAGTGGATCAATGACTGCAGCTGGTGCAATTGATTGGTTGCAAAGTGTTCATTGGGTGTTCTGGCTTGCTGTTTCCATGGCATTGAACAGTGCTTTGTCTCTATTCTATTATTTGCGAATCGGTCAAGTAATGTTCTTTGAGAAGGCCAAGAGTATCTTGCCTCTCCCCGATGCTCCAATGATTCGAATCACAGTTATTCTTTGTCTTATTCTCACCATAATCTCTGGTTTGGGTCCATTCAGCCAAACTCTAGTGGATATGGCGACGATGGCTGCACAACACCTCCTCAAGGTTTGAACCGTTCCTTGACCGTTGTTGTTTTTAGTAGGCGGTCCGCAGGTCCACTTCAATGGCACGCGGTCGAGAGGAGAAGGTGGACGAGGAACTCCTCGCCCAAATGGAGTCCGGAGATGGCTCTACTCGAATCCGAGTTCCTCTCCCGAAACGAAAAGTGAACGAGATGTTTGCAATTGCAGATCAGATGTTAGGGGGACGAAGAGTTCGTGCTATATGTGAAGATGGAGAAGTTAGAATTGCCCGAATTCCAGGTAAGATGCGTCGTAGACAATGGGTTCGTGAAGAGGACCTAATCGTGGTTCAACCATGGGAATATCAGGATGATCGAGCCAATGTAATCACACGATATAGTAAGACACAAGCCATGTATCTTTCACGCAAGGGACAACTTCCTGCAGTAGTTGATGTGTTTGGATCTGGTGAAGAAGCAGTTGACCTTGGAGATGATAGTGGAATCTTTGAGGGTTCATCTGTTGGAGAAGAAGAGCAATCTATTGAATCTGAAGAAGAAGAAGACATGTTTTCTTCTGACGATTCAGAAGAAGAAACAGATCCTGAACCAGTCGCAGAACCATTACCATCTCGAAACGATGATTTTGATGACGACGATGACGGGGATATCGACTCATTTTTCGGATAGGTGGTCCCAGTGACCGAAGATGATGGAATCGATGATGAAATCGATGATGATGAAATCGATGTCAGATACATGCATGGAGAGGGCGGAACATCCACTGAGTGGATGGATCAACCAAAAATGAAGAAGATGTTCCAAGAGATTGAACACCGACTTCAAGGGGTACTTGGAACAGGAAGATATGAGTGGGTAGATCGACGAGTTTTTGATCAGGTATTCGATCAATCTACACTCTTATCTATTTACAAATTAATGCGTAAAGGGGTGATAGATACAGTAGAATTCCCAATTGCACGGGGTAAAGAAGCTCATGTTTTCTATGCCACCAGTATTGATGGCCCTCGCGCAGTGAAGATTTTCCATACAAGCAATGCTGTATTCAAAGGATTGACCAAATACATCGAGGGAGACCCTCGTTTTGGTGGATTAAAGCGGCGTCATAGGGAATTAGTCACAATTTGGGTACGAAAAGAACATCGTAACCTGAAACGATTGGAAACCTCAGGGCTTCGAGTTCCTTCTGCCTTTGAAGTGAATAGAAATGTACTCGTTATGGAATATTTAGGTTCTGATGAGGCGCCTAGTCCACGTCTTCGAGATATATCTGTAGAGAACCCCGAGGCAGTGTTTGATGAATTATTGAATTTTATTCAAGTTGCTTGGAACGATGCGGATTTGGTTCATGCAGATCTTTCAGAATACAATGTTCTTTGGCATAATGATGAACCGTGGATTATTGATGTTGGCCAAGCAGTAAAATCGGCCCATCCAAATTCCCAGGAGTTTTTGATTAGAGATGTTCGAAATATATGCAATTGGGCCACCAAAAAGGGAGTTGATGCACCTTTTGAGGAAACATTGCTACGTGTTTTAGAGGGGTGACTCTCCATCGGAATTAAGTGGATAAGTCGTGGGCGGTGAATCAATGGAGTTGATGGCTAGGATTTCAAAGGAACGAATTGGTGTCCTGATTGGCAAATCTGGAGAGACAAAGTTAGAGATTGAGAAATCTGGGAATTGTACATTACATATTGATTCCAATACAGGGGAAGTCCATGCAAAATGGACCGATGAATCTGATCCTATTAAACAAATCAAAATGCCCGATGTAATCAGAGCAATCGGTCGTGGTATGGCTCCTGCTCGTGCAATTCGTTTGTTAGAAGATGATGTCCACCTCAAGATGTATGACATTCGAGAATGGGTTGGCCGTCAACCAAATCAAATCAAGAGGATGAGGGGCAGAATCATTGGAAGAAATGGACGAATTCGTGAACTAATTGAAGAATTAAGTGGAGTTGAGATTGTTGTTTATCGATCTACTGTTGTGATTGTAGGAGATTTGGTTTCTCTTGCTGTAGGTTCTGCAGCATTGGAACGAGTACTTGCTGGAGCAGAACATGGAACGGTACTGAAGTTCCTTGAAAACGAACGCCGCCGTCAAAGAGTTGATCGCCAAACTTTGGCTATGCATGATGAACGTAAGACGACTAAACCCTCAGGTTTTGATGCTCTTGTTCCTGGTCTTGCTGCTGCTAGAGAAAGAAGGAATGAACGTAGATTCAAAGCGTCTCAAGTTGATCCTGAGGATGAAGATGCTGTGCAGGAAATGATGAAACTGGCAGAGGATGAATCAATTGTTTGGGAAGAGGAATGAATTATTCCTTTTTTGTCGATCTCATTGTCCAAATCATCCATCCAGATACTGCAATAACAAGGAACAATGCTGGCATGAAACTTGTGACTGCACCGATAGAACTTGGGCGAGCACCACTAACAATGAGGTATTCCTCATTATTTCCTTCGTCTTTTTCAGGGATTGTTTCGTCGGGATCGATTGATAGTTTCAAATCATACTCGCCTGAAGCCAATATTCGAACTTCAAACGGGTCTAGAACTTCTTTTCCATCATAGAGACTACCTGCGGTCAAAGTACGTGTCTCTAAAACAGTCCAATTCGTGTCTATTGTTCTATCGCTTGGAGCCATTTCTAATTTGATGACCAACGAACCAGTGTATGCTTGGTTGGCAATAACTGTACCAGTCACGTTGATTTTATCTCCTGTATTTGCTGCAACAATTAATCGATCAACTCCAACATCTTCTAGATGAAAATCGATTCCAGGAATAATACGAACATATGTTGGTGGACTCATGGCTTGATTCCCAGCAACATCGGTCATGATTGCTGAAACACCTAACCAATCACCTTGTTTTGTGGACCAATCGATACCTGCAGGTAGGTCTGCACTAATTCCTGAGCCTAATGAAAGCCATTGATTGGTGATATCTGGAACCGATCCCATCCCATCGTTATCGAAACCATATCTTAGGGTCGTATTTCCTTCATCTATTCCTGAATGCGTATCAGTTGCTACGAGTTGAATACTAATCTGTCCTTGAGTCATTGTGGTAATCTCTGGAATGCTCCAGCCACCTGCAACAGGATCACTTTGGTCTGCCCAAAATGTGTGATCGGTACTCGGCCCTGAATTTCCTAGGCGATCCACTGCTCTGAATGAGAGAATTTTCTGACCTTCTGGAAGAGGAAGTGTGGATGTTGCCCCACTTCCAAAATCATTCCATTCACCATCATTGACTCTCCATTCGTAATGATCAATACCGATTCCACCGTTATCTGTGGCTCCAGCAGCTAAAGCTCCAACAGTAACTACTGAATCATCTGTCCATGTGCTTTCTGAGACTGAGAAAACAGGAGTGCCTGTAACTGGGCCGGTTCTATCAATCCCAAGATATAGTGAACGAGTTGCTATGTTTCCAACTTCATCATACACTGTGAGTGTTATTGTGTATAGGCCCTCAGAAAAATCTCCAGGAGCCCATGACCAACGATACAAGAGAGTTCCAGGTCCATCAGAAGGAGGGTTTCCATTTCCAGGCACATCTGAAATGACCGCTTTATTCAAATTCGCATCCGAGGCATTCCAGTGGAAAACCATTGTTCCGCTCTCTGCGATGTCAAACCAAGCACGATTAGCGATTGATGAACCATCTCCGATTTCAGCACCATCGACTGTGAAAACCAATGATGAAGGCGCAGTATTATCCACTTCAAATGATGATGTAGTGACTACAATATCTGAACTTCCATCTGTTGGATGACCTGTTATTCTCAATCGATGGGTGCCGTCAGAAACTGTAGAAGTGTCCCAAGAAACAGACCAAGGGACCCCAGTCATGTTGGAAACTTGAGACCATGAAGATCCTTCTTCGACTTCCAGTAAGACATAATCTAGTCCAGTAATGTTCACGACAGCTATCGTTTGGGTGCCTCCAATGACTTCCCCAGAAGAGGGTGGATTCACAAATTCTAAAGTTCCATTTCTTGCTTCAGTTGCATGAACTATTCCTGACAATATGCTCGTTAGGATGAGCACGGTCAGGAGGGGGGATAACGTCCGCGAAGCCATGGAACGGTGTGGATGTAGGACCGGTCGCCCTTCAATGCTTTCACCCAGTAGATAGCGGGAGCGTTGAAGTGCCCCAAGACCCCTTCATCCAACATGAGGACGGGGTTAGTCGTCTGCTTGCTACTTCTTCTGCCGCTTACGGCAGTAGTTTCTGCTACTTCAGCGGGTACAATTACCATTGACGAAGCGGACATCAATATTGTTGGTGTTCTCGAGAATGGTTCGCAGGTCACAGTTGAAATTACATTACACAATAGTGACCCTTCACAGGTTACAGCATCATACCAACTTAGTCAGTCAGGCACTGTAATCCAATCTAGTACATTTGTTACAGTTCCTGGTACTGATTCTGGATCACCTTCTACTACAGTACAAGTTCCAACATTATTGGATAGTGCAGGAGATATCCAATTCAGAGTTGATTTTACAGCTACAGGAGTTACAAATGACCAATCAGCAGTATTTTCAATTGCAGATAGATCTAACCTCGTCGTATCCAATCTGTTGATTGATCCATCATCAGATCTTTTTGCAGGTGAGACATTCAGTGCAAATGCCTTAGTTTCCAATATTGGTGGAGTTTCAGCAGGGGCAACAACAGTCACCTTTGAGTTGGGTGAAGAACTTCCATTGGATTATTCAGTTGGTACATTACCACCAGGTGAGAGTGTTTGGATAAATCGAACCTTTACTATTCCAGCAGTTGATGCTTTGTTGACGGTAACAGCGAATAGCAATTCAAATGATGGAGTCGATGAATCCAACTCTAGCGATAATGCACGTTCAGTGTTGATTGAGGTTACGACCCCACCCAATTATTTTCATGATGGGGAGATTTCAGTATCTACTTCAGCCTCAGCTCTTAGAGGTCCTTGGGATATTTCTGGCACACTCCTAAGAATGCCAGCATCTGGTTTGATTTCTGTCCCTATGCAAGTTCAACGAGTATCAGATGGAAGCCCAGTTCATGCATTTTCAGTAGATTTTGGTGATGGACAGAGTTCAATTTCTTGGAGTGAAACCCTTCTTGAATCAATGTTCATAGAGAATGTTGGAGAGATTCAACTCAAGATTGTAATCGATCCAAGTTTTACTTTACCGGAATCAAGTGTTTTCGATAATAGTGCTGAATTTTCGATAGTAATGCATCCTCCTCCCAATGTAGTTGTTTCAGCAATTGCTGTTGCATCTCCACTTCAGGTTGAGACTGGCGAGTCAGTAAATTTCACTGTTAGTATACAGAATACAGGTTCAATTCCAGTAAGCGGTACAGTTCAAGCTACATTCGAGGGAGAAAGTTTGGCAGACCAATTCAGAGTACTCCCTCCGCCATCAACTTTGGATTCGGGTGGAACATCTCTTGTATTTTCAGCTATTGTTAGGGGGGATATTAGTGGTGTGAAATCATTCTCTGCAACATGGATTCCTGATGATCCTACTCATGATTCTAATTCTGATGATAACACTGCAACAGGAACCGTTCAATTGGTGAGTGATTTACGTTTGCGATTCTTGAGTGATGAACAATGGGACACAGGTCTCCCTCTCAAAATTGGCGTTGAATCCACATATTCTATATCTGTAAGTTCTGATGAAGGATCTGGAATTGAGACATTCGTTTGTTATGCTCCATTGGGTACTGAAATCGATCGTACAGTAATTGAAGTAGAATCATCTGGTTCTGAGGCTACCGTTGAATGTACCTTTACACCAGAAAAAGCTGGAGATATCCAATTGGCTATCATCGCCCTAAATGGGACTGTTCCATCTAGAACTTCTCTTTGGACTGTAATTGCTGGAGGGGGCGAATCAATCAATCCAGAGCAAGCCAATAGAGAGTTAGGTGTTGCTTTGATGATAATGTTGGGAGTAGTTGGAATACTCGTTTTAATCGCGGCGATTTTACTGACTCGTAGGGTGTTTGAAGATACAGAAAGAGAAACGTTCGAATTATGTCCTGCATGTGGAGGAGAGATTGAGGGGGATGAGGATGAATGCCCTTACTGCGACTTCTCATTACGTAGTGGATTCCGTAAATTCCATGATTGTGAAAATTGCGGTAGCCCAGTACCATCAGCCATGGACAATTGTCCGTACTGTGGAACTGGACAAGATGTCACAACACACTTTGAACAAAGGGAACGCCGAATCTTAACCCCAGAAGTTGAAGAAGAAATCGAGGAAGAAGATGAAGATGAAATTGTACTTGGTACCGAGGACTTCGGAGAACAAATGGAGAACTTTGGAGTTTCTGAGGATTCTATCGAAGATGATTGGGAAACAGGTCTTGAAGAGGCCGAAACTCAGATTCGTTCAATTGAAGAAGAGTATGAACAAGAACTTGCAGCCATCGATGATGAAGATGAAGATGAAATGGTTACAACTACATTGCAGGAGCAGTTAGAAGCAGGTCGAGATATTGATTCGTTCTTGGAGAAAAAGGGCAAGAGAAGGGCATTGAAGGATGCGGATGTTGAATTAAGTGCAAGTGATGCAAATATTCGCAAGGATCTCTTTGAATTAACTGGAGAAGAAGGAGTTCTTCCTGGAGATAAGGTCGTATTTGATGAATTAAGTGATCCTTCTGCACAGGTAGGTAGCGAATTGGAACTTGATAAGACAAGTGACTTTAGTTCCCTTTCAGCAGAAGCAGGCCATACAGAAGGAATATCTGAGAAGATGGAAGAGGAAGAAGCAGCTGAAGAGACTCCTCAACCAAAGAAGAGACGTAGTATTAGAAGAAAGAATAAGGAGGCAGATTCCGAAGAAGAATCGCAGGATTGAATTCCTTGACCTTCTTGTGACAAACGCCTGAGTGATGACAGAGAGGGTCTGAGCAACGCGTTGACGAACCCTATGAGTGCAGACAGGCGAACAAGGAATGAGTGATAGAATGTGGAATCGCGTACACATGAATCGAGGGGTTGCACTTGCCCTTTTGCTTACATTAACGATGTTAAGTCCAGGTTGCCTTTCTCTTCTTACTATGAGAGAGATGATGGAGGATATGAGGGAACCACCCAAACGTCTTGAAGTTCCCACTCCAGTCGGTTGGGACTATACTTTTGATACCCAAGACTACGAATCTACCCAATACATGAATGAATCAGGATTTGAGATTGATCCAACAGTCAGTGAATTTGAATTATTCTTTGATGCATCTATAGGAGATGCAATTTCAGATGCTCTTAACGAAACCTTTCCGGGACTGATTGAAGAGGTAGGAGCCCGATATGTTGAGGTTTCTATATGGGAACCCGGGCAATATCCTTCTGGAACTCCTTTCTTGACTCAAAGAGCAACTGAGAATTATGAATTTAGTGAACGATATGTGAATGAGGATTCATCTCCTTTAGAAGATGGCGAATGGCAGTTAACAGTGGAGGCACAAGGAATCGGTATTGAGGCGCCAGTAGACGTTTTTTCGGTATATGATTCGTTTTCAGTTTATGTTACTGTGATTCGTCCATGCGAACGATTTGTAGAAATACATCAGCCTGGAGAATGCACTGCTCTCATTGATCTACAGGGATAAAGAGCCTATCCGGACAATCTTGTCTCCTGCTACATGATTCACACTTTCCAGGGCGTTCATGGTCCCGCTTAGCACCACCTTCTACACTCACCCTCTGCATATCCTGAATTACTGAGAATAGACGATATCTCTCATTCTGATTCCATTCAATAGAATAGACTGTTTCAGAACCATATCGAAGGAATCCGAAAGGTGGAGGTGAACCAGTAAATGATTCAATCAGGTGAAGATATGCAAGAATCTGAAACCGATGACTCTTATGCGGTTTTTTCGGTACTTTTCCTGTTTTCAACTCTACAGGAATCAAATCATCTCCAATTCTAGTAATTTGATCAGGCCGTCCTCGTAATCCCGAGATGACATCTTCCAGAAGAATCGCATCACCTCCGTCACTATATCGAATATCTCCTAATTCCTCAAGACCACCTTCCTTGTCCTTTTCTTTGATTCGTTTGTCGGCTGAAAGTGCCGCTTGCAATCTAGTGGTTGCCAACATGGTCCAGATTAGGGCAAGAACGAGAACTAGAAATGTGGCCAAACTACGGTTTTGAGCAAAAGTGAGCGCCACTCCATGGAGACTCAAAGCAATGGCACAAAATAGGATAAGTGCCTCAGGTCTTCCGAAAGTAAACCATTCACCTTCCCCTAATTTCCAAGTATTTTCTAGAGGGTGTAGATTATTTTCTAAATCGGCTAAGCCGTTAGGCGCAGGAATTAATTCTTCATTCCACCCTAACCATTGCCTCCATGGAAGAATCAATAGAACGATGGCCAAGATTAACCAAACTAATGCCAAGAGGACCAAAAATTTTCCAATCATTGTTGCTAATTGAGAATCAATCAAACCATCTTGGACGAAATAAAATGCAGCCGTATCAGCGGCAAGGGTTAGAACAACAGCAAACCACCAAGACCAAATCACGATATTTCGAGTAAAGGCATTCTGAGCTTCGATCTTTTCCACTACCATCTGATGCATTCGATTGTGCTCTTCAATTCCACGTTTGACCTCGTCTCCTTGGGCACTATAGCCACCTACCGACATTCTCCAACTCATTGGACAGTAAACATAACGTTCGATATCAGAAGCCGAGATTTTGAGAGCCTTTCCTTCCGAGTCAACCCAAAATCCATTGGGCCCCTCAGTCCCTTCTTTCAGAGGACTTCGAAGGTCGCTTGAGGCGCCCATAGAAATCTCATATCACACACTATTCAAAGGGGTTGGGGCGGAAGAATTCGTTGTTTTCAATTTCTTATGATTAGCGAAGTGGTTATGAATGGGGGGCAGGTGGCCACGACGCTGATAATGATGAGTGACGTAGAGTACCTCCTTCCTTTGGATACCTATCACCAACATTTCGTACACATCGGTACCCAACAGAGTAGCGCCCACATGGTGCCTTTTTTGGAGGATCAAAAGCAAGAAGGAACCGGCCTTTATCTAATTAATTTAGATGAAACCAATAAGAGATTTTCAACAGTTTCTAATTTCCTTAGCAAATTCAAACCTGAGAATATATTGGTTGTTAGTGCAAGGCAGTATGGACAACGTCCTGCTCGTCGTTTCGCACAGGCAATCGGTGCAAGACATATTGTTGGTCGTTTCATTCCAGGTACCTTGACGAATCCACGTCTTCGTAGTTACATTGAACCAGAGGTCATCGTTGTTACAGATCCACAAGCGGATCAGCAAGCATTGTCCGAGGCAGTAAATACAGGTCTACCAGTAGTTGGAATCTGTGATGCGAATAATACACTTCGATTTGTCGATATTGTACTTCCAGCAAACAACAAGGGTCGTCGAAGTCTTGCTCTAGTCTATTGGCTATTAGCTCGTGAAGTCGTCAAGGCGCAAGGACGAGTAACAGATGATCAATGGGCTGTTGCTGAGAATGTTGAGGACTGGGAGTCCTCATTCTGAGTGTTTGATTCGCGTCAGGGTCAAAACCTCACCACTTATCAGGTGAAACATGGAACCAGTTCCACTCTATCTTGCTCCTATGGCTGGAGTAACGGATCTTCCATTCCGTTTGTTGGCTAGAGAATGTGGGGCAGATCTAACGGTAACAGAATTTACTGCTGCTGCTGGATTGAATAGAGATGATGCACGTAGTTGGCGACGTTTGGAATCAGATCCTCGAGAATCTCCATTCATCCCTCAAATCTTTGGAGGTGTAGAGGAAGAAATGGTAGGAACAACCCGTGCTCTTTCTTCTGTAGCAGATGTAATCGATCTAAACTTTGGATGCCCTGCTCCAAAGGTATGTAGAAATTCAGCAGGAGCTGCCCTTCTAGGAGACCCAGATCGTTTGGTCAAAATGGTGCGTGCTTGTATAGAAGTTAGCGATGTTCCAGTTAGCGTAAAGGTTCGATTAGGAACTGGTTCTGGGCCAAATACTGCACATTCTATCGCCCAGAGATTACAGGAAGAAGGGGTATTGAGGATAGCAGTTCATGGTCGAACGTTGCGACAAAAGTATGCTGGAGAAGCTGATTGGGAAGAGATAGGCGAGATGGTACGAAGCCTCTCTATCCCAGTAGTGGCCAATGGGGATGTGAAAGATGCTGATAGTGCATTTCGTTGTCTCACTGTAACTGGAGCTGCAGGTCTAATGATAGGTAGGGCTGCCATTGGAAATCCAGATATTTTCCATAGAATCAAGAAAGGTTTGGGATGGTCAAATTCACCTCCTCCATGGGGCGATTTGGAATCAAGTATTCCACAAAAGAACCGAGATGCAGCCATAAAATTGTGGTGTTGGAAGAGATATTGTGAATTGGCCGACGAGACCTCTGCTGGTCGCCGAAATGCACATCTAAAGCGTCATGCAATATCTTTCACTAAAGGGTTGGATGGGGCTAGTGAAATGCGAGTACGTTTGCACAGAACTCAAAACCCAGAGGAATTGATTCAATCGGTATCTGATTTCTTAGAAGATTCCACCAAATCTGAAAAAGTGATTATGTAATCTGATCATATTTGTTTGAAATCATTCTAAGGCGCTCTAGTATCCTATCGACTCTAGAGAGTAAGCGAGAAATTACTGCTTCTGCATTTTTCCCAGTAAGTCTGTAACCGTAAGGAACCCTTCCACCCAATGTGTTTACTAGAAGGCATTTGGTTTCTAGATCTACATTATTGAGATGTTTTTCAACTTGTTCTGTAGTCAATTTCTCTTGCTTCAAATCATTGATGATTTCATCAGCAATCTCTTCACCTATTCTGCCAAGCCCTCCTCTCCCTCGAATCCAACGTTCTCCACGTTGTGCCCATTGGTGAGTAAGCCCAATGAAAAGATCGTGAGGAATACGATCTTCTAACAACACTCGTTCAACCAATAGAGCAGCCCTCAAACGTTCTAGAATGCCCAAAACACGAGTCCTAGATTCAGTTGTATCATCCATCAATGAGTCAGCCGTTAGAGGTGATTCTGCAGCCCCAAGCAATGTGAAAATTTGCAGTGCAAGATCATCTTCATCCTTACCTCTATCACCAGCAAAACCAAGATCTCTCAAGAGAGAATCCAATGCATCTCGATTCTCTAAAGGTCCTTGTTCTGAAATCATAATCCGAAAGGGAATATCTTCCCCCCCTCTTTGAAGAGGAGTAATCTTCATTCTCATTTCTGAAGGACAAATCACTTCTTCAAAAACCGAAAGTCTCTGTTTGAGAATCAATTCGGCTTGAGCTGCAATCAATTCAATCGCCGCCGACAATGAACCATTTCGAATAACGTGTTTTTTCCATCTCCCTTCGGTTACTGTAGCTAGTAGACCACACGATCTCAATTTTACCAGTTGATGATGAAGAGCAGTTGAACTAATGCCACTTGCATCAATCATAGATTGACTATCCCATCCACGCAAAGGATCTGCTAACAGATGATTTTTCATCAATGCATGAATCGAACCTCGCGTCTCATCCACTCCATCAACGTAGTTTCTTCTTCTAATCAGCCCCATTGAATCTAATATCCATGCTAACAATACATCGGGATCATCACTACCTACAGGGACAGGATGTTCCTGAAGGCGAAGTACGAACATAGAACTCGCCCGAAAGTTCAGGCTCAAGAGTATTCGGCTCGTCAAGGAATAAATTTGGCCAATTCACTGTTGATTCATATCATCCAGCCAGTCGTAATCGATGCCACCGTCACGAAGTCCGGATAGATGGGGTGCAAGAGTAAGTTCTGATGCATGCAGAATCCCTCTTCTACGGAGGAC
Organism: Candidatus Thalassarchaeaceae archaeon; assembly: GCA_030747885.1. Taxonomy (GTDB): domain Archaea; phylum Thermoplasmatota; class Poseidoniia; order Poseidoniales; family Thalassarchaeaceae; genus MGIIb-N2. Next base: position 2,331 of record JASLJW010000073.1, on the reverse strand, counting down.
TGTAACTGCTGAATGGACAGATGCTCTAGATCGTCCTAATTCTCTAGCCATTTGAGCCTGAGATTTTGGCAATTCTTCTCTCGATAGCCTTCCAACAATTAATTTCTGAACAGTGGACAATCCTACTGGCATCATGGCAGCAGCATGTTCGTCACCTCCTACTGTGACTCCGGACATTATTTCCATCTGTGCTGGCGCTCCTGCATAGTGGCATGAACGACCATTCACATGAACTACAGTAACGGAATGACTTGCAATCAGAACATCGAGATGGTGTCTTAGTGTGCCATTAGCAGCATTTAGATCACGTTGTAATTCTCGATAAGGCAATCCTGGTTTCCTTTCTAGAAGGTTTAGGATTCGTGTTCTCAGAGGATGCTCCCAACTATCACTTGCAGAACTAATTGTCCCACTAGTTGCGAAGCCATTCATTGACCCGAAACCAACCAATCCTCCAGCTATTCCCAATATTCCACCGAGGACCCATGGGTGCCTTCTGTGCCACTGTTGGAGTAAGGGCATGACCGTCTATCGTAAGTGAACCAACTTCAAGCCATTGGTTCGATGTTCAGACATTTACCATTACAGCCCCATTCCTGATTTTCATATACGCTACCAAGGGGCCTAGTAATCTTCCACACACCATTCCGTGTTCAGTCAATCGATAAGAAACTCTCACAGGAGGTCCATCCACAACTCTTCTTTCGACTAGTCCTGATTCAGTACATGCTCTGAGTTTGTCTGAAAGCGTTCGACTACTGATTCCATTTAGAAGATGCCTTAATTCATTGAATCTACGCTCACCTGCAACATAGAGGGCAGCCAGAATTTCTATCGTCCAGCGTGATCCGAATACCTCCAATGCCTCAACTCCAGCTTGAACTTCCCATGCTGTATCATGTAAATTTTCATCAGCATACGATTCCAATGATTGACGAATCTGAGTCCCCATTTCACGTACAATTTCAATCGATTTTTCGATGTCTGCCAAATCGTCTTTGCTCACTTTCATTGGTGGTTCAACCATAGTGTCTCCTATACAACTTAGTGTATAAATTGCACCCTAGTAGTCGCACGAATACTTGTACTTTGATATAGGTCCGAATACAAGTATAATATGAGGAAAAAGAAAACCTTGGAAGTGTAAAAATGGATAGATACCTAGTTGACTGGATGGATGATTGGAGCGAGAAGCTAACGATGAAGGAAGAGAATGATGGGCGATTATTCAGTCGTCTTCTATGGTGGTGAAGAAATGAATAAATTTCTAGAAGCATATGTTCGAGCAATCATCAATTGGAGATCACCCTGGTATATTCCTCTCCCGGAAAATAATCAGATTTAGAGGATTTTTTCTATTCGATTATCAATTAGAGCACTGGCAAATTTTCGTTCTTCTGGACAACAAATAATTAGAGCCGAATATTCCTTTGGATTTTTGCCTAATAGTTTAGAGTGTTTTGCATATTTTCTCGATTGTTTCAGTCCCCTGTTGAATTTGTTTGGAACCATTTTCCCCTCTTCAAAAGTCTTGAATTCAACAGGAATTTGAGAATTTTCTAGCCATAGCCAAGCATCCGGTTCAAATTCAAATTCTTTGCCATTATAAGAATATGAGATTGGAGTAAATATTTGTTCAAATTGTTCATTTTGTTTGATTGCTTCATTGAACGCGCCTTCATACAATTTCCCTCGAACTGACGATTGTTTCACTTTTTTTGCTGATCTTTTCTCTTTCCAGCCTTGTTGTGTACGCTTCCCAGTAGTACGAGAGTAATCTCTTGTCCATTTAGGAAAAATAGAATCCATATTTTCTTTATTTTGGTCAAGGTATCCGAACAATTCACCAACGATTTTCTGAAATTCTTTTACTAGATTTTTATCTTCAGGAAGATGTTTCTTTAGTTTTGATGAAAGGTTTTTTTTCCGCCGCCATTTCCCTCCATCTTCTTCAATCCTAATCCACCATTTCCGATCCCCTTCATTGATGTGTTTAGCCACAAAACAAGGATTGAAATCACAAATTTCACAAATTAAATTATTGGGATGTAGTTCATCGACATGCCCACATTTTGGGCACAAATAGTGATTATCAAATTGCGACATTTTCTCACTCATTATTGTAACTAGGTCGACGCCCTTGGATTAGTGAAGAAAGTCCTTCGTATGCATCCTTGGTAGAGAATATCTCCTCTAGATTATGCAATTCCGCAGCTAAACCTGCGTCTAAATCAGTTGAAGATGCAACATCAATCAGTTCGCTAGCAATTTTTAGTGCGATTGGAGCGGTTCTAGAAATCTGTTTTATTTGGCGGAGTGCATAAGGATCAT
>JASLJW010000072.1 GCA_030747885.1 Candidatus Thalassarchaeaceae archaeon | reverse complement strand
TACCAATTTCTAGATCTCCAATTACAATGGCGGGATCGATTCTTCCTACTCCTCTAATCCGTCGTTCACCTCCTGACTTTGAGAAAGCGTAAACTCTCCCTCCGGTTTCTCTGAGAACGATTAGTTCGCCATCTTCCATGTCTATTGGCTGAGTAGGTTTACATTTCAAACTCCCGAAACAAATCTGTTCGTGAAATCAAACTTCTTCGACCAAATCTTATACGCGCCCAAGTACTCGGATTTCCATGCTTTACCGTATGGTATGCTCGACCGCGCTAACATTACTGATTGTTCTCATGTCAATGGGTTCATTTGTCGAACCTTTTTCTGAAGAGCCAGAAATCACACCTCTTGCCGATGAGCCTGCTGTTCTTGATGCTCCTAGCCCAGGGCACGTTGTGCTCGCAGAATATATTGGAGGACAGAATTGCCCTCCATGTTATGGGTATGCGAGTCCCGACTTGAAGTCTCTCAGGAGTAGCAACCCCGATGAATTCGTGTATATCTCATATATTGCAAATAGTTATGGAAATATTCGCACAGCTCAAGCAGGTGATGTAAGCCCAATCAATCGAATCTCTCACCTTGCCTCTGATGGCTCAAACAGTGCACCTCGAGCATACTTTGGAGATTGCACACACGGTGCCTCTTGTTACATGAGTGGGGCTTTGACTAATGGCAAGACATACGACGATCATTTCTCTGGCGCTGCAGGGAAGAGCAATAATATGCATAGTACTGTAAACTCGTACAGTATGACCATTTCTCAGACTCAGAATGGAAATAATGCAGACATCACATTAGAGGCATCTTACACAGGAGGAGGTACTTCAGATGTCCGTGTTCTAGCAGCTGTTACTGAGGATACATGTAATTCATATGCATACAATGATGGTTCAAAGGCAGGACATTGTTGGAAGAAATGGTTAGTCGATGGTTCAAACAGTGGCCCAATTTCCATGACTCTCTCAAGTACTCCTTCTACTTACCAGTGGACAGTTCCAGTAACCACAGTCAATGGCGGTATGTCGAATATGCTTACAGTTGCTTGGCTACAGGATGGGTTCAGTAGTGGAGCAACTAGGCATAACGTACTTTCAGCAACGGACTCTTCAATGGTGCCCCCAATAGATGTCGCAATCGATACCTTCACTGTTGCACCTAGTGCTGGACATGCAGGGATTATCGCAGGCGATCAGGTTGATCTTTCCCTTTCAATCAAAAATATTGGTGCAGATGTTTATGCTGATGGCGGCACAATCGAGGTCTTCAAGGTAGATGGGATGACCGAGACTTCTTTGGGTTCCACATCTGTAAACACTCTAGCAGTTGGAGCTACTCAAGCATACTCTACTACTTGGGATTCTACTAGCGAAATCATCGAGAATAATGGTGAGACTCGATTCCGTGCTCGTATCACAGTTGCAGATGCGATTGGAGCAAACAACGTTGCAGATGCAACAGTCCTTCATGATGCTCCGCCAACCTCGGTTCGTCCAGTACCTGATGGGTCTAGTACAACTATTCCTCGTGGAGGAAGTCTGTCTTTCGATATGACTGCCCTACCGAATGATTCTGTAGATACTCTTGATTCAATGACTCCTGAGTTAGAAGTGAAACATTCCTCTGAGAGTACTTGGGATTCTTCATGGGTTGTAGTTGATAGTTCTACTACTGGACAAGGTACCAATGAACGCTATGTGGCAACGGTCACACCTCCAGTAAGTGCAGGTAGTGGTGACTATGACATTCGTAGTCGATGGACCGATTCAAGAAGCCAAGTATCTGATTGGTTGGATACTGATGATGCGTTCACTCTGTTGAACGGTCTTCCAACTGTTTTATCTGCAAGTGATGCAGGATTTGCAGGAGTACCGACGGTAAAGGTGGACACCCTTGAGACTGTTTCAATGGTAGGATTGATTGCTGATGCTGAGACTCCACTCAATCAGTTGAGCGTCACTAGTAATTCGCCAAATTTTGTGTCTTGGGATGCATCTTCTATGACCATGGACGTTCAGTTTTCAGCAGTTGATCGAGATGCTCAAAATAATATTAGAAATCAAGGAATTCAGGTTACAATGTCTGATGGTGAAGACCAAAATGATGGAACTATATTCTTTTCAGTTATTCCAAATGGTGCCCCTAGTTGGTCTCCTATTCCTACTCAGACGATTAGTGAAGGTGGATCAGTGGCAGTGGTGTTGACTCAATACCTTTCGGACACTGATAGTAATGGAGATGATGTTTCTGAGTCACAGTTAGCTGCTCTAGACATTCATGTGGTAAGTATTACACCCGCAGATGTAGTCGAAGTTGTTCTTTCTGGCCAGACAGTGAATGTCGATACATTAGATGATGATGTTACAGGTACAGTAGAAATCGTCTTGAGGTCAAGCGATGAATCCCAATCAACAGATACAACTCTTACAGTGATTGTTCAGAACATCAATGACGCACCTCGTTTTGACTCGACTGGATTAGATGACCTTAGACTCAAGATTGGTGAATCATTTACTCTCGACACCTCTCTACATACAAGTGATGTAGACGGTGATGACGAGGATATTTTTGCCCAAGTTACTACTTCAGAACCAGGTGCTGCAACTCCTATTGCTATCGGGGTATATACTCTGACTTGGCAAACAGAGGGCCCTCAATTAGTCCAAGTAAGTCTTTCAGACCCTAGTGGTGCAGTTAGCCAGTTTACATTCACTGTGAATGTGATTGGAGATATCTTGATGACATGGGATGAGGGCAATGGTGGTGATCTCGTATTACAATACGATACTGCGGATTACCAATCTACTCCAAGTATGACTGTCTCGTATTCTGGAACTGAGACTTTCACAACAACTGAGGTTACTTGGCAAATATGCAACACCATCACAGGTGTTTGCCATAGTATCGATACGGTGCAAGGATTTGGCCAAGAATTCCAGATAGTTTCTGTTTATCCCGAGGGCCTTAGAACAGGAGATGAAATCAAGGTCGATGTGTTGGCCACAGATTCATCAGGTTTTGATTACAAGAGCATTAAGTCATACAGCATATTCGCCTCGGAACCCGTGATTATTGATTCTGATGAGGATGGAGTCCCCGATTCTGAGGATGCGTTCCCTAACGATGCATCTGAAAGTCTAGACTCTGATGGAGATGGTGTGGGAGATAATGCTGATGCCTTCCCTGAAGATGCTTCCAAATCAGAGGAATCTAGCCTATCCGTTTCAAGTAGTCCTGTAATGATGATTCTTGGCATAGTTGGTTTGTTCCTAATTGCAGCAGTCGGCCTCGGTTTACTCTTTGTTTCTAGGAAGAATAGTACTCCTGCCCCTACACCTGATTGGACACAGACTATGCCTGCTGCCGATCAATCTGCAAATTCGATGTATGGTGGTGCAGAACATTTGTTCCAACAGCCAGTTGCTTCAGCAGCAGTAAATTATGCGCCTCCACAAATGCAACCCCAGTCCCCTGCCCTTGATGACCCTCGTCGTCCAGCGGGTTGGACAGATGAGCAATGGAGCTATTACGGACCAGGTGGACCAGGTCACGGCCAACTTTGAGGTTTGAATTCAATTGGTGACATTCCGCACCTTCAAGAATGAGGCATTGACACGTTCAATATAGAGGGGGGCCATTATGTCTGATACCATTGATGATTCTGATGAGAATAATTCAGAACTAGAAGATGTGAATTGGACAGATACAAATCAATCTGGCACAGATATTTGTACCATTCCTGTAGAAGAATGGGTCGAATCTCTGAATGATGGAGATAATACATTTGAGACTACCGAGGATGTACCTTTGCCTAAACGGTTAGTCGATCAGGTAATTGGCCAAGATGCTGCATCAATTGTTGTTAGAAAGGCAGCAGAACAAAGACGTCATGTGATTTTGATGGGTGACCCAGGTACGGGTAAGTCGATGCTTGCTCGTTCTATGACTGAGTTTCTCCCCAAGGAACAGATGGAAGACATCCTAGTCTATCGCAATGCGGAGGATGAGAATGAGCCTAAGGTTCGAACAGTCCCTGCTGGAAGGGGTGACCGAATAATCAAGGAGAGAAAGTCAGCAATTCGTCAGCAACGAGAACGGACAAACAAGACTCTATTGTTCATTTTAATTTTCGTTGGAGCCGCGTTAGTTGTAGCCACAATTTCTACTGGTGATATTTTCACACTAATCTTTGGAGGATTCATTCTTACATTCGGATATTTCTTCCTTCGTTCACGCCTAACAGCATCAGATGAAAACAACGTTCCAAAATTATTGGTAAAACACGAACGAGGCGATGATGTCCCATTCATTGATGCAACAGGCGCATTAGCGGGAGCATTGCTTGGTGATGTTCGACACGATCCATTCCAGTCAGGTGCTGATTTAGCTACTCCTGCTCATGAAAGAGTAGAACCTGGTTCGATTCACCGAGCTCACTACGGTGTATTGTATATTGACGAGATTAACATGCTCCGGATGGAGGAGCAACAGGCCTTATTGACTGCGATGCAAGAAAAGGCCTTACCAATCTCTGGCCGCAGTGAAAGAAGCAGTGGTGCATTGACCAAGACAGAACCAGTTCCTTCTGATTTCATATTGGTTGCTGCGGGAAATCTAGATTCAATGGAGAGAATGCATCCTGCATTGCGAAGTAGGATTCGAGGTTATGGCTACGAAGTTTATGTGAATACTACTATGAATGATACTGATGCCAATAGGCGTCGATTAATTCGTTTCATTGCCCAAGAAGTCAAGAATGAGATGAACAAAAAATCAGGAAAACCAATTCCTCATTTTAATCGTGAAGCAGTTGGTCTAGTGCTTAAGGAAGCACAGAGAAGGGCAGGTAGGCGAGGAAAACTTACACTCCGCTTGAGAGAACTAGGTGGATTAGTTCGAGTTGCAGGCGATCTTGCTGCTGAAGAAGACGCCCCGGTAGTTACTCCAGAACATATCGCTCGTGCTAGAATAATAGCAAAACCGCTTGAACAGCAAATTGCCGATCGTTACATTGAACGACAAAATGAATATGCAATGTTGGTCAATTCAGGTGCCCGCGTTGGCCGAGTTAATGGTTTAGCAGTTCTTGGTGCCGATTCAGGCCTTTCAGATTTCTCAGGAATTGTTCTACCAGTAGAGGCCTTGGTCACTCCTGCGCAAGGACGAAATGGGGCAGTTTATGCTACAGGAGGCCTTTCAGAATTGGCTAAAGAAAGTGTAACTAATATCAATGCAGTAGTGAAGAAACTTACTGGCAAAGATATCGCAGAGTATGACATTCATGTTCAATTCCCTGGGACTCATGGAGTAGATGGAGATAGCGCATCGATAACTATGGCTACTGCCATCATCAGCGCATTCGAAGATTTGCCGATTGATCAAAATCTAGCTATGACTGGCAGCCTAAGCGTTAGAGGTGAAGTCCTCCCTATTGGAGGAGTCACTGCTAAGATTGAGGCTGCGGCCAAGTCAGGGATTACTCGAATAATTGTCCCTAGGACCAACATGAGAGATGTACTGATTGATGAAAAGTATCAGTCGATGGTGGATGTAATTCCAGTAGATTCATTGGATGAAGTTCTTGAACACGCATTGATCCATAGTGAGGAGAAAAATAGTCTAGTTGATCGGCTATCAAAGGTTGTAGACAAGTTAACCTCAGTTCCAGACAAACGTCCTACACAATCATAGTCCTAAGGCGGACATAATCCACACGATAGGATCACCAAATATTATCGTTAGAGGAATCGCTGGGAAAACATAAATCAAGAAAGGATGCTTCTTTGTTATCCACGCTTCAGTCTCCCCCATTTCAATTAAATCTTCAATTCGTTTAGAAATAGCATCTCTATCTTCCTTGATTCTTCTAGGCCTCATTCTTATTGTTACCCGTCGAGCCCCGTCAGTATCGTCAATGACTTCACTCAAAATCCAGAGATGATTTCCAGGGATGTCCTTTAGGCTCCACCTTTCAGCGTGCCAAATCATCTTTATCGGCGATTTTACACCCCTTGAAAAATTCCTAAAGATGGTTCTAATTGGGAGCAAAAGAAATCCGCCTGCTGACCAAACCAAAACAGAAATCATTGGGGGGATCATGGAAGTTGCTCCTAGTACTCCGATTCCAGACCACCAAGGAAGAGATATTGCTACAATCATTAGTGCTTTAGCATCTGCACCACCATGCAAAAGTCGCATTCTCCATGCTAATTCCACAAAAGCCACAGAAATAGTTAGGCCAATAAGGTCGAGAAACATGTTTGCATGATTTAGAGATGAACTCAATTGGGATGAATTATTCAGGTACAATAACGGTGCGTCAGTTAATATCCCCAATATCCAGAGTGCATTTTCTCCATGTAACAATAGACTACAAACCAACCCTACTACCCCTAATATGTACCAAGAAGAAACGAATAAATCCAATCTTGAACCCGCTTTGATATCAGTTATTGAAGGGGTACCTAATACGCTAATTGATGCCCATGCGACGATGCCTAGGGCCATTAACAGCAAAGGTAAATCAGTTTCTAACAACATCATTTCTATGCAGAGCATGAAAACGATCGCCACACCCCATCTTATCCACCAATCATTGGGAACCCTTCGTTGCCAATGATCCATAGCAGCGGCTCCCCCCATGCATAGCAATAGTATCGTAAGGCGTAGAAGTCCGACGAGATCAGAGGGTGCGACTGTCTGCATCTGAACCCGCTCTATTCTACAATGGACTTAAAGTCGGCCGTCCTTCAAGCATGGAACAGTGCGGAAGGATGTGTAGTAGCCATGAGCGATGTGAATACCCGAATCCAGCAGATTGCAACGGTGCTTGAACAACTTCAGGATAGCCAAGTGCCCCGAAATATTCGCAAATCTGCGAAAGATGCTACAACTGAATGGTTACTTAATGAAGACAAGGATATGGATGTCCGTCTTGGGATGACTGCTAGTAAGTTAGATGAGATTTTCAATGATGCTAATTTGCCCATTCATTTCGGACCACTTTGTTTGCAAATACAAACTGCACTCGAATCACTTCTTCGTGAAGTTCAATGATTAACGTTGTTTCTTTTCAACAATCTTCGGTCGAAGATTCTTGTATCCGCATTTTCGACACGGCCGTGGTTTTCGGCCACGATGAGTAGCTGAGCATCGCATGCAAACCCACTTGTGCAGGTTGCGCTTCTCGGCCTCTGGGAAACGTGCCATGATTCGGTGGACCCACGCCCCCTTCATAACCGCATCGGATGGACCAATGATTTCTCTATGTTCATAGGTATCATTCAAAGGCCTCAGTCACCCGACAGGTTTCATGCCTGCTACGGTAGTCCTCGGAGCGCAGTGGGGTGACGAGGGAAAAGGGAAATTGGTTGATCAATTGGCATCAGAGGCGGATTGGGTAGTTCGCTTCCAGGGTGGTTCAAATGCAGGGCACACAATTGTGATTGGTGAGCGAAAACTTGCATTCCATCATCTTCCAAGTGGCATTACTTACAGCCACTGTAATTTGGTTTTAGGAGACGGGATGGTCATTGATCCTTGGAAATTAGAGGAGGAATTAGATTCATGGCATGCCTTTGGAGGCGAGAGGCCAGAAGGAGAAAGATTGTTCATTTCAGAGCGTGCGCATATCACTCTTCCTTATCATCGAATTTTGGATGGGGCCGACAAGAAGATAGGAACTACAGGCAGAGGTATTGGACCAACATATCGAGATGGAATAGATAGAATTGGAGTTCGTTTTGTAGACCTTCCATCGGTTTTATCCAATGATTCTAGAATTGAATCAATGGTGGACCGAATGAATCGTCAGTTGACGGCAGCAGGATTAGAACCCAGCATCAATGAAAACGATTTGAAGAATGATCTTGAATGGATACAATCGAGATTTGGACATTGTGTCCGCCCGACTGGCGTAATGATTGATCATTCATTGAAACGCGATGAGTTTGTATTGTTAGAAGGTGCTCAGGGTGCTCTTCTTGATATCTCACAAGGTACGTACCCCTTTGTTACTAGTTCAGTAACTAGTAGAGCAAATGCCACTCATGGTGCTGGAATTCATCCAGGGCATGTTGAGAGATGTATAGGGGTAGTCAAAGCATACACCACTAGAGTAGGCCATGGGCCTTTCCCTGCAGAATTGGAAGATGATGTAGGTAGGCATCTTGGAGAGGTAGGGCATGAATTTGGAACAACTACTGGACGTCCTCGACGCTGTGGTTGGTTGGACATTGTGCCACTTCGTCATGCCATGAGGATAAATGGATTCGACGAAGTTGTATTAACAAAGTTAGACGTTCTTGGAGGTATAGATGAGCTTGAGATTGTAATTGGATATGACATAGATGGCTCCCAAGTTCATGAATTCCCTGCAGATATTGAATTGTTGAAACGCGCCACCCCTATTACAATGAAATTACCTGGTTTCTCTCCACTATCACTTGAAGAGTGGCTAATGTTGGCTAGGGAAGCGCGAGCAACGGGCCAGGGCTATTCCGTCCTTCCTGAGGAGGCGCGTATATACATCGAAACAATCGAGAAATTGTTGGGCATTCCTGTAATTAGTGTAGGTGTTGGCCCAGACCGAGAAGCATCTATCGAGAAAAGTGAATAGAATCCCAAGATTCATGTCTGTCCCCCATTAGCGGAGGGTATGGGCTTCAAGAAGAGGGCGCGTGCCAACCGTGCACCGAAGGCCAAGAAGGCAACATCTGAAGATGAAGAAGGGGAAGTTGCTTGCGATGTCGCAAAATGTGAAAATTGGGCAGACAAACGCTTTGGCGGGCGTTCAATTGCCATAGACAATGCGATTGATGTGTGGGGGGATGATGGTCTCAAGAGAGATGTAAGGAGAGTCCGTGTATGCCGTTCTTGTTACCGAGAATGGAAGAAGGCGAAGAAGGACGAACCCGATCAGTATTGAGTTAGAATTCCCAATTAGGTACTGGAGTCCACCACATACATGTGTTTGCAGGTTTAGGCCATTCTTGTGGCAACTCTCCCTTTTCCTCAATTAGTGAATGAAAGAAATCCCTGTGTTGATTCATAACACGCATTACATCCTCGCCCCGAATGGCTTCGCCTCTTGAAGGAACGAGGACTTGCGGATTCAATTTGATTATCTTCTCAATTGATGAGAGCATTTGGATGATATTTCCAGTAGGAAGATCTGTGCGTCCAGGGAATCCATGTGCCGGAATCATGTCTCCAGTGAAAATAATAGATAGTTCTGGAATAAAGAACGAACTGTGACAACTTGAATGTCCTGGAGTATGAATTGATTTTATTGAACCACCGCCCAAATCCATTTCCCATCCGTCTTCTAGGGCGATAGTCTCCGTTTCTGGCATATCTGAATCATATCTTGATGCCCAAGTTGTCAGTTGGTCATTAGATAGTAATGAGTTTGATGCTAAAGGATGAATCAGTACAGGGATTTCAAAAGCCTCGGATAGGTATTTCGCCCCACCTGCGGTATCATAATGTCGATGAGTCAGTAGAATAACTTCCAAATCAGGCATGTGTTCTATTTTCGCCCTAATCCTCTCCTCAACATTGACTTGGTGCCAAGCAGTTCCTGAATCAATCAAAACACTATGTTTTGTGCCAGCTACAATGGAGATACTACAGTCATGATGGATGCCGGGGAGGCGGATGACTTCCACATGTCTTGAT
>JASLJW010000071.1 GCA_030747885.1 Candidatus Thalassarchaeaceae archaeon | reverse complement strand
ATCTGGATGTTTCAGGAAGTCAGCATTATTTCAGATGACATAACACGACTTTTTGCGCAAGGTGCAGCGATTGGAATTGGCTTACTTTTGTGGTGTATTCTGGACCTACTAATTCTCGGAATTTTTGGATTATTATTGCGACCTAGAACAGATTCTGCGCAGGCACCAACTCAAAGTTGGTTGACAATTCGTTGGGCATTTATGTCGTTGTTTCATCGATTAGCATCACCTTCTTTGCAATGGATGGTCCCCTCTTTTGTAGGCAACATCTACTATTCGATGATGGGGATGAAAATTGGAAAAGGAGTTCAACTCGTAACTCCAAATATGAATGACGCTTACATGATTGAAGTAGGTAGTAAAACAGTAGTTGGTGGGAATTCAGCAATCAATGGACATTTGTTTGAGAGAGATGGGATTCACTTGGCTAAAGTGAAGATTGGCTCAAATTGTGTCATCGGTGCAGGGTCTTTCATTGGTCCAGGATGCGTGATTGGTGATGGTGCAGTAATCGCGACTAGAGCCGTATTGCCTAAATTTACTGTTATTCCACCTGGTGAAATATGGGGTGGAATACCAGCTCGAAGAATTCGCCCTGCTCTAACTAGGGAATCTGAATAATTCTCTAAAGTGGAGTTTTGAATCCAATTGCTCTGACGACACACCAACCAGCCCAGCCTTCGAATATAGAAAATGCTCCGCCTGCAATAATCCCAGTTGGAATGATCCAATAGATTCCCCATTTGATTCCAAGAACGAAGAAAGACAAAGTCACAATTATCCCAAACACCACTCCTATGATTCCAAGTTTTAATCTGTACGCCTTTCCTTTAGCGCCAATGTTACACTGCATGATTACAACCCTCTAGTGATGCTGAATTTGTATGATGATTACTGGTTGTTTGCGAGGTTTGCATTTATTTCCTTTAGTAGATCTCTAATCTCCACTAGGACTCCATCAGATTGCGTATTTTGTGGAGCCATTACTGTTTGGGAAGACAGACTATCTCGTTGTTTGAGGATAAGATCTCTGAATTGGGGCCCTCCTTTTACTCCTGTGAGGATAAATGGTGCTGATCCTGCAGTTTCAAAATGCATTCTGACTACTCCAAATGCATTCAGTATTGGCCCTTCATGGATGGAAACATCAGTGAGTTTGTCCAATGGAATGTTTTGTTGTTTCTTGAACATCCATCCCATGCGTATGTTTAGAGAACGGTCGGTTAGAGAACAACCCAACCCTTCGAATTGTTTCTGATGAATTGGCATTCCAATAATTAACCAAAGAAATGCTAGTGGTATCCCAATGAGCGTTGATATCATCCCTAACATTGCCCCTAGCCACCAGTATACTTTCACCTTGGGATCAAATTCTACTGAAACGATGTGGCCACTGTCCGCATATCCTTCTGTCATGTGGTTAGCATTGAATAGGGTATCAAAAAACTACCCATATCATATTGTTAGATTTGAGAATAATATCCTCTAGCTGCAGTTTCCAGTTCAGTGTATGCCTGGCGTTCATCTATACTAATTGTTGTTCCATCTCTTCTTAGAGCACGACCATCCACGAAAACATCTAGACATCGTCCTCCACTATAGATTAGATTCGCTAGTAATCTTCTGTTGTTTATCCCCAATGGTCTTAGTCTAACATCATCGATGTCCCAAGTAATCCAATCCTTGCTTCCTTTGGTTGCTAAGGTCCAGGTTTCAATAGGATCTAGAATTGTAGCATCCCAATGGTCATGACGTTGAATTAAACTGGCTGATTTTGCTTCTGCTCTCATATCCAATGCATTGTTACTAGCAGCACCATCTGTTCCTAGACGTACATCTACCCCTGCATCCATCATGGCAGGATACGACATAGTTCCTCCACATGCCAATTTTTGATTACTAATTGGGCAATGAACAGCATGACATCCTTTCTCTGCTAGAATTCGCATTTCTTTTTTGGTAACCCAGCCACAATGAGCACAAACGGTAGAATTACCAAGAAAGCCCAATGAATCTAGGTATTCTATTGGATACATTCCATGGATGGCATGACAATCTGAAACTTCTGTTCTTGTTTCACTTGTATGAATGTGAACATATGCATCAAATCGTCGTCCTAAATCTGCGGCACGAAGCAATGTTTCTTCTGAACATGTGTATACAGCATGAGCTGCAATTCCATATTCTACTCTTCCATTTGCTAATGGGCCATCACTCAGAAGCGTCTCTAATTTGTTTAGTACCTTGCCATCGTCATGTTCTATATCTGGAGATGGCGGCCAATTGGTGGTAGGTCCACATACGATTCCTCGAATCCCTGAATCCGCTAGTATAGGTGCAATTGAATCAGGATGATGATACATGTCACAAGCGAATGTGGTTCCTGTTGCAATTAACTCTGCTACTGCTGCTTTTGTACCGATTTCAATCAGTTCTCTTGTAACATGTTTTTCTGTTGGGAAAATGGATTGTTGTAACCATTCCATGAGGGGTAAACCCTCACCCATACTTCGATTGAGCATCATTGGAAGATGAGTATGCCAATTTTGGAATGAACGAGTAATTACCCTATTTGTCCCATCAATTGTTTCCAAAACATCTTCGTCGCCGTTGCTTTTTGACCACGATCCATCTGGATGAAGTAATATGTCTCCATGATGGATAATTCCACCATCATCAATTAGAAGGGTGGAGGTAATCCTCCTAGGTTCCATGTTAATCGTAAATCCCCATAGGACTTGATTTTGTGCTTTTATTTTGTAAGAAAACCTAATTCTCATCTAGCAGGCCAGAAAGGAATCAAGTTTGAGGCTAAACTAGCTAAGTTTCTGGTTTGAATCCACACTCGCCCCTGGCCTGAGAAATGCATTACGATTCCTTCGCCACCAAACATGAATGATTTCATTCCACCAACTTTGCCAATTTCATAAGATACTGTATCATCGAAAGCCACTACATGTCCAGTGTCTATAGTAACAATTTGACCTGGTTGAATTGGGATCTCTTTCATTGCACCATATGAATTAAACCAAGTTCTACCTGGCTGCCCATCTTCTGTATATGCTCGAATGAAGAACAAGGATTCTCCAGAAAAGAATCCCTTTGCTCCTTGGAATTTAGTATCAGTCTTGATGTTTGTAGTTGAAGCAAGATACGAACCACTTTGAATGAAAATTTGTCTACCAGGCTGAATATCTGTATGCTGAATATCTCCTGGTTGTCCTGGGGCGAGACTAACCCATCCACCTTGTTGTCCAGCAGTGTATGTATTGAGGAAGAAAGACTCTCCTCCCAATGCTGATTTTGCCATACTCTTGAGGAATCCTCCAACCCCTCCTCCTCCGCTCATTCCGGTTTGCATACTCATTCCAGACATTGAGACCATTGCTCCAGGCTCCACATTTATCGCTTCACCAGGATTACATGCCATAGTCAGTAGTGAATAGGACGGATTAAACTCGATATGTTCTTGCATAAAGTGAATTAATTCCGGAATGGCCTTTATTATTTGGGCGAATGCCCGGGTTCAAAACTAAGCAAGGATAGGCAACATCATGTCGGGTTTGGACCCATACAGGGTCTTAGGAGTGGATAGCAGCGCTTCAGATGCAGAGATTAAGCGAGCCTATCGTCGATTGGCACGCCAACATCATCCCGATCGCAATCCTGGAGATTCTGCTTCCGAGGATCGTTTCAAATCGCTTCAATCTGCTTTTGATGCAATTGGTTCCCCCGAAAAGAGGCGCCAACATGACGAAGAGAAACGATTTGGTGGGATGAGATTTGAATCAGGTGGTTTAGGTTTCGAAGACATACTTCGACAAATGATGGGCAACTCACAACCACAATATTCGCGAGAGCCCACTTCACCTCCGGCACAGGGTATAAGCATAGAATTAGGAATAGATATAGATACAGAAATTGCAGAATCTGGTGGAAAAATCCCGTTTGTATTGAGTCGATTAAGGCGATGCCGTCGATGCACAGGTCATTCATCAACGGGTTGTCCAGTTTGTAGTGGACGTGGTGTGGAAAGACGGGAAAGTACGGTAACAGTGAATATTCCTAAAGGAGTAGAACAAGGCCATCGTTTACGATTAAAAGGAATGGGAAATGAACATCCAACTGGTCTTCCAGGCGATTTAACACTCATTGTTCGGATTGATCCTGGTGAGGACCGTCGTTGGGAATCCAATCGATTAATTCAGAGTGTAGAAGTTCCTTACACCACACTTCTTTTGGGAGGCGAAGTAGATTTGATTTCTCCGATGGGGCGTAAAATTAGGCTTTCAATTGACCCAGGTTCTCTTCCAGGCGACCGAAGGAGAATTCCAAAAGAGGGAATTGGAGGAGGTCCTCTTGATGTTGAACTTGTTTTAGCAGAACCGGGAACTCTTTCTGAAGAAATGCACCAAGCACTTCAACAATTGAGAGAGCTAGGTTTGTAGGAACACAACCACTACGAATCTTCTTCAAGAACAGTATAGGCAGCAGGCCATGAGCGGATTCCAACGGGTAGCGGATTTGCTTTTTGAGAAGAGACGAGCATCTCATCTGATTGTATTGTTTATGACATTGTTATTCATTCCAGGCTTGCCAATCAGTCTAACGCCTGCAGATATTGAATCATA
Organism: Candidatus Thalassarchaeaceae archaeon; assembly: GCA_030747885.1. GTDB lineage: Archaea > Thermoplasmatota > Poseidoniia > Poseidoniales > Thalassarchaeaceae > MGIIb-N2. Next base: position 13,379 of record JASLJW010000071.1, on the reverse strand, counting down.
CGATCTAGAATCTCCAGAATTAACTGCTGGACGAGTAATAGAACAGGAATTTACAGGAAACGGACTCATGGTTGGTTATATTTTCACTATTCGCGACCCTTCTCTTGTAAACGATCCAGGGCCAGTAGGTTGGGAACAGATTCAACCCTATTCTGGATTATTTTCAGGAGTTGAAGAACCTCATGGGGGAATTCTCAATCTTTCTGTTCTACAAGAATTGGATAGAAAGGCGGAGCGAATTAAGAATCACGAAATTTCAGAACACCTTGGCCCATTAGTTTCTGAGATAACAGGGACTCCTGTTGATGGTGTTCTATCCATGCCAGATAATTTCCGTTCATTCATGCGAAATGAAACACTCTTAACTCAACCTAGTAAAGAGCCTCAGGGTATTTTCATCGTAGATGTTCCTCCTAAAACAAATTGGTTGGATTGTGGAGAATTAGATTGTCTTCAGTTTGATGATCCAAATGTAACACAGGCACACATTGATCTTGCAGCCCATCGAATGGCAAACCATAGTGATGGCGCATTTCTCAGATGGCTTTCCAATGATCGAACATTTCTGCCGGATTCTGAATCCTCAGTGATTGGTCCGGTGAATGGAACATTAGTGGGTGAAACATGGGAAGGAGCCCAATGGCTACCCGGGCGTTGGTCAGCTAGTTCAGCATGGATGCTAATTCAGTTTGATAGAGAAGCAATGTCTGAAGCAGGCTGGACATTTTCATGGGGAGATGCTGAATTGGATTGGGGATATTCTACCGAAGGACTTTCCTTTGTTTCCGACCCACCGGATTTAGATTCTGCATCATGTATTTCTCAGGTAGAGGCAGGAGGAAAACCCTGTTCAACAGAGTGGCTTTTCCTTGCTCTTGAGGATGAGATTAGTCAAGAAGATCAACTTACAAATACGCTGTTAATTGGAGAGTCTCCAAATGTGGAAGTTAATCGAGAGATTCTTTCCAGTGTTTGGTTAATTGCGTTAATGGGGGTAGCAATTACACTTCTTCTATGGATTAGTTTGCGTCGGTGGACAGATGTTGCAATAGTGGGATGTGGCTTGGTACTGAGTTTGACATGGATGCAAGGAGCAATTGGTTGGGGGATCATCTTTGGTGATTGGTTTGGATTTGAAATTATTCAACGGTCGCAATTTTCAAATCTTCTTCCAATTTTGATATTAGCACTTGGAATTGATGACAGTCTCCATGCTCTCCATAGATACAAGGAAGAGAGACGGGCAGGTCGTGATTCTAAGACATCAGCCCACATTGCAATTTCCAAGGTTGGTCGAGCAATCATGCTCACTTCTTTGACGACAGTGGGGGCTTTCATGGCGAATATTTTCTCAGATATTCCTGCACTTCGTTCATTTGGAATTGAAGCAGGTTTAGGTGTTCTTTCGGCATTTATCCTAACTGGATTGTGGGTTCCTCTTCTTCGATATGATATCGATAAATGGTTGGATGCTCGAGGTGAATTAAAAGAAGAGCCAGAAGACCTCATTCGGTTGGTTCCAACTTCGTGGCTTGCTTCAACAGCTCGCTTATCTGGTGCTTGGGCGCCGTTAGTGGCTTTGCTAATGATCCTCATAACCTCAATTGCAACACCTGCAATGTTGGGATTGCAGGGGGATTTCAAAGTTGAAGACTTCCTTGATGACGAGTCTGATTTTGCAGCAGGCGTATTCCTCGTCAATGAGCGGTTTGCAGAGGAAGGTGAACCTGCAGAAATTCTCGTAGAAGGGGACATGACTCATCCAGATGTTCTATTCGCGGTTAAACAACTCAGATTCAATATGAATCAACCCGGTGAAAACGACCCAGATAGATTTGCTAGAGATCCTTCAGGAGCAGTGGAGTTAATTGCTATAGATGAACTTCTGGAATTTGCTCAATTCGCTTTATGGTACAATAGTAGCCCCTTTGAGGAAACAGGATGGAATTCCAGTTTACCAGAGAACGGTGTTAATTGCCCGTATAGGGGAGGAATAGCCCTTTTCATCGATTTTGAGAATCGAGGTTGTATCACCTATTTCTTTGGACATATGTTCCTCTATGGAATTCCTGAGAGTGGAGGATATCCGATGATTCCCGCGAGTATAATTTCGAATTTTATTCAGCCAGCAGTTCCTTTGGATGTAAATCAACCTTGGTTGGATGAAAATGGAAATAATGCAACATATGACCGAATGGCGATGCGGTTTGGATTACGTCAGCCAGAACAATTTGAGAAAGTTGAGTTGGCTATTGCAGAATTAAATAGAGACATGTCCCCTTTCCAAAATTTATCGTTCACAACTCTTTCTGAGCGTAGTGATACCACATCTGCCAATGAAACATTTCCAGTTACTTGGTCTATTGAGACAGGATCTCCAATTACACGCTATATACAAGCATCAAGAATGCAATCTGAATTACAAGGTTCGCTGTCCTTAGGCGTATTATTTTGTGTACTAATTTTATGGTGGGGTTTTAGATCCAACAAAAATCAATTAATGCATGAACGAAAGGATGGTTTTGAAACTCGGTCGTTTCTTGCAAGTGCGATTGTGGGGTTGATGTTAATCGAGCCGTTTGGAGCTTCAATCGGGATATTTTCATTCATTCTGATGTCATTATTATTTTTCAGATGGGGTGAACAAGCACTCAGTCTAGCGGTGATTACTACTTTCCCGATTCTGATTGTGGTTGTTTGGCTCTATGGCGCCATAGCTGCCTTTGGATACGGTCTCAACATGGTTACAGTTGCAATTGCTGCAATTTCTCTCGGAGTTGGGATAGATTATGTCATTCATGTTGTCGAACGTTTCCGTGAGGAACGTGCACGTGGGATCGAAGTCCTTCCTGCTCTTTCTATGGTAGGTGCTGCTAGTGGTGTTGCTTTGGTTGGTTCAGCATTAAGTGATATCACTGGATTCATGATAATTTCGCGATCCTCGATGGGTTTCTTCAGTTCTTTTGGGTTATTTAGTGCGTTAATGATTGCCCTTTCGTTAATCGCTTCCCTGATTTTAACTCCTGCTGCATTGAGAATAATTTCTACTTTTCAAAGCAAAGATATCGAAGGATTGGAATCTGATTGAATATTGGTGAGATATATGGCGGCGAATCTTCGACAGATTGAGAGAAAGGATGAATCACTTCTGCTGACATTATCTGATGATGAGATTCTAGATGTCCCCTATCATATTCTTCGTTCAAGATGCCCATGTGCAAATTGTAAGCCTAGGTGGGAAGATTCACATCGTCGTTTAGGCCTCGAAGAGGAAGTTAAGAGACTTCGAATTGAAATGCCAAAAGCAGAACCAGTGGGCCGATATGCGGTTCGTTTTATTTGGACAAGCGGGTGTTCTAGTGGACTTTGGTCCTATGATCACTTAATTGCGGTTGCAAGGGGTATTTAGGATCAAACATCAATGACAATCCTCAAAACTGTTTTACTATGCCCTTGGTTTAATCCGTGGTGAGGGTAATCCCCCACTAAGGAGGCGATGTAATGGTCGAAGAAGATCAAGATGAATGGATGTCGTATGCCACTGCAGGCTATGGCGGAGCTGTTGATCCATGGGACGATTTAGTTCCAGTTGATTCAGAAGAAGAGCAAGAAGATCCGATTGACGATGACGACTTGTTTGAAGATGACATGCCTTCGTTGAGGGATTTGGACGCCCCACCTTGTCCTGCACCAATGGGAATACGCCATGTAATCAGATTGGGTTGTTGTAATTTCTGCCTTTCTCGAATAGGGGGTCGTCTAAATTCTGACAGTTCTCCTCCAGAGATCCATGGTTCTCGAATAAGAGAAGAGGCCATTTCTCGTGATCCTTCCATAGCAGAAATAGATGAAAATTATTGCCCCTTTTGTGAAGATTTATTTCAAGATATAGACAACATTGTAATTCGAATATTAAGAGAAATAGGGGACGTGGAATTTTCCACACTTCAAATGGGATACCATATCAGCAAGGAACTCATAGAGGAAGAGGATAGTCTCCGCAAGAGATTTGGAGCTAGGGGAGCCCATCCACTCAAAGCATCATTTGCAGGAGCAGTCGAGACAGCCTTGAAGGAAAAGTTGGATGAAGTGGAAATGGTAAAGGAAATACCTGATGTAATGATCTTAGTTGATTCATTGACATTACGAGTAAAGGCCGAGATTCGGCCAGTTTTCTATTATGGAAGATATCGAAAATTGGCGAAAGACGTCCCTCAAACTCGTTGGCCATGTAGGGCTTGTAAGGGGCGTGATGGCGGCTGTGATTCTTGTGAAGGAACAGGACTACAGTATCCAGATTCAGTTCAAGACCTCATTGGTGAACCTATTCGTGAGGCTCTTTCAGCAGAGGATACAAGTTTCCATGGGATGGGTCGAGAAGATATCGATGTCCGGTGTTTAGGTAGAGGTCGACCATTTGTTGTAGAAGTCAAGAAACCTAGAATTAGAACAATCGATTTTGAACAGATTTTGAAATTGATTAGTTCAAGGGCAGATGGTAAGATTGAGCTAGATGCATTGCGTCCGTCAAACCGGTCTGAAATAGCTCGAATCAAGGAAACAAAGGCAGAGAAGTCGTACAGAATAAGATTTCACGTTGATGGCGAAATTCCTGATGATTCAGAGTCAAGGATTCATGAGTTAGCAGGCGTAATACTTGAGCAAAGAACCCCAAAAAGAGTCGCACATCGCCGATCAGATTTGGTTCGAAAGCGCCAGGTAATTTCAGTAGAAAATGTGCTAATCGAAGATAATGAGATACAATTTGATGTTCGCTGCCAATCTGGTACCTATGTGAAGGAAATGGTCCATTCAGATGATGGTCGCACAACTCCTTCAGTTGCAGAGATACTTGAGTCAGAATGCACAGTCCTTTGGTTAGATGTAATTGATATTCATGCGGAGTGATGTGAGATGAAGCCCTCATTTCTTACTGCGACGAACTTAAGAGTGAAGCGTAGGTGGCCGGAACCCTAAGGAGGCATAGCCATGCGTAGAACTCACGGCACCAGACAAGGTACTCGTACTATTCTGAAGCGTTCCAAAAGCCAGCGTGGTCGTGTAAATATCCGCAGAATTATGCATAATTATTCAGAAGGCGACCGTGTATCCATTGTTTTGGACGGTGGCCAGCAGAGAGGTATGCCGCATCGTCGTTTCCAGGGAATGACTGGAACTATTCAATCTAAACAGGGTCGCGCTTATGTCGTGTCTTTTACTGACAAGAACAAGAAGAAGACCGTAATTGCGCGTCCAGAACACCTACGTCCATCGGAGTGAATTATATGTCGGAAAAGAAATATGTCGATTTTTCTACGGTTCGAGACCTTCTTCAGAATGCTAATGAGGAGCGTGAAGAACAGTCTATGGAGCAACAGAAGGCTATGGAGCATGCAGAATGGGCAGCGAGCAATAACCGAGGAGGTCAGGCCACAACTGACAAGATTTTCACTCAATTATTTGATGCTCTTTCAGATGTTGAATGTATTTCAGAAAATGGCATGCTTCGTTCCAAGATCGCAGAAATCCGTCCAGATTCCCCTTCTCAAATTCGCGTAATTTTGGCACCTCACCGAATTCAAATTTCAGAAGGTGAAATTGATCAGATTATTACCCATGTCAAGCAGACTTCTTGAGATATTTAACCAAAAAACCCTTGATTGGAGACGTCACTGGAGGTACGAGAATAATGCAGCCGTCACCAACTTCCCCCGATTTTTCTGGTGAATGGGCAATTAGAATTCTAGATTCTGAACCTCAGGGAGTTTCACCCGGAGTTTCGCATGCAATTACAGAACGAGGATTGTATCTAATTCGATATCGTGGAGGTTCCAATGGTGAACGTATAGTGATTAATGACGGAGAAGGAGTTGTGGGCATGGTTCGTTATCGCGACCTTTCCGGCTCGGTTCAATCTGATTTATCTTCTATTTTAACCGAAATTATCAATGCTAACCCGTCTGTTTTTCTAATGTTCTACAATAGAGGTGGACCCATTAATCGTAAAATGCATATGTTTCAATTATTGCCAGGAATTGGGCCCTCAACAGCTCAAGAGATGGTCCGAAAACGTGGATCAGGATGGGCTGATTTTTCTGCTGTTTCGGCAGATTGTGGTTTTGATGCAGCAGAATCTCTTGCAAATCGTTTCAATGAAGAACTTCGAGACCCTGGAATGCTTCCGAGCATAATTTCTATGCTTGTCCGAGCTGGGTGAGCCTTCAGATGGAAGATGTTGATGCACGTCTTCTGATTGATTTATTGTTAGATCATCGTTCAGCAGTTCGTTCATTAGGACAACATTTCCTTCATGATGAATCGATTCTGAATGAAGCGATTACTTTGTGTCAAGATGCTGATGAAGCACTTGATGAGAATACACATGTGATTGAAATTGGACCAGGTCCAGGTTCTCTTACACTTCATCTTCTCCGCACAGGTTCTAAAGTCACAGCCATTGAGATTGAAGAGGAAGCAGTAAATCATCTCAATCGAAACTTCAAGGAAGAGATATTTGCAGAGAAACTCAATCTCCTCCAAGGTGATGCCTTGAAGGTAGAATGGCCTAATTCAACTCATATTGTAGCAAATATACCGTATCAAATATCCAGTCCTTTGATAGATCGGATCAGTAGATTACCTGTGAATGAACGACCTAGATGTGTTGTTTTATTGGTTCAACAGGAATTTGCTGAAAGATTATCAATGCAAGGAGGACCTGATTCTATGGGTTCATTGGGTTTGACTACTGCATTAGATTGGGACGTAACTCTTGGTTCAGTTGTGCCCCCTCATTGTTTCGTACCATCTCCAAGGGTTCATTCTCGATTGGTAAGGTTGACACCGAGAATCGACGGACCAGATGTTGATTTTAACCGTAAATTACACCGAATCGTAGTCCGTCATGTTTTCGAACAACGTCGAAGAAAGGTTCGAAGTAGATTGAAAGAAGTGCCAAAGAGAATACAGCGTGTTCAAGGATGGTACCGCTCTCGATGGAAATCAGCAGTTCGTTTCCTTGAAGAAAATCCTCCATTCAATTTGGACGCTCGTCCTGATGAAATCAGTCCAGAAGAATGGATTGATTTAATCAAAGTTTTACAGAGCTTTGAACCCGAATCTGACCCCTTTTTCGCGTCGGATTGATAGCGAACACCCGTCTCGCATAGTTTGCACGCGACCCTAGGTCGTTCCAAGATGGGTTCAATAACGGTCGAATGCAAGATATGTAAGGAGGGGATTTAATGGCCAAGAAGGACACCTATCTCGCACTACTTCGTAGAGGTTTGGATGAATCAACAGCAGAGATTCTTGCAGATGCAGGTTTGAAGATTGGTGATATAAAGAAACTCTCTCAAGATCAACTTGAACAAAATTATGGCCTTAAACCAGAGATTGCGAGTAGCGTTCTCGGGGCAATTCAATCTGGTCCACGTGACTCAGGAAAACAGCGATTCCTTGCTGAAGTACTTTCTGAGAAAAAGGAAATGGATCGTATTGATGAACAGCGATTCAAGCGGCAACAGAAGGATGTAATTTCTGAAATTAATGAGAACAGAGAACGTTTGCGAGTTGCAAGGTTAGAAGAATTTAGAGCTCAAAAAGTAATTATGAATAGACTAGGTAAAACCATTGAATTGATTGTTAAGATAGAAACCAATCATGACAATGAAACCAAGGATGAACAGAGAAACAAAATGCGCGATCAATTGGAAACTAGAGGTTTAGAAGCAGCACGAGATCATGAGATGTTGGAATTAGTAGGTACTCCACAAGACATCGTAGATTTCCGTAGAAAAATTGTTCCTAAGATTACATTACATTCTTGTCCCGAATGTGACGATGATCTTGAACCGGCTGGAAGTAGTCGAAATCTCGATGATCTAGAGAATTTTTCATTCATTTGTTGGGAGTGTGGTCATGAATTCATGGCTCCAATGGGCACAGTGGTTGAGAAGACACTGGAAGAATCTAGAATCACAATCTCTCCCGATACCCCTCCCCGGTTACCTGTATTCGAACCACCAAAGGATGCGAAAGCACCTACAGTTGCAGATATGCTCCGCGCAGATTTGGAAGCTACAGGCGCGAGTGCTGATGAGGCTGAAGCAGCAGTTGAAGAGAGCACAATCACTGGAGGTCTGATGAGTATTGATGAATGGATTGATCAAACACTTGCAGTTCATGGTTATATTCAGGCGCAAGAACATCGCGAGGATTTCATCATCAGTACGGGTGCAGGCGCTACGAAATTTAACAAGTGGATGAAGAAAGCAGGTCTCTATTTCAACAAGCAGACAGGTCGTTGGACTCGTTGGGAAGATCGGTGAAAATACAATGCCGGGTCCTGTGATCCGTTTCCGTCGTTCATCCCTTCATCTTGTTACGATAGAAGTTCATGATGATGAAACAATATTAGAAACGGCAAGAAGAGCAGGCCTCAATGTCCCTTCAAATTGTACATCAGGGACATGTGGAACTTGCATGATGCGTTTAGTATCAGGATGTGTTTCTGGATTGACCCCCCTCCCCCCTGGTTTAGATGATGATTTAGTGGCTGAAGGTGCAATACTAACTTGTATTGGCCGAGTTGAAGAATCATCTGAAATAGATGTAATCCCTCCATTATGATGTGATTAAATGGATACCATTACCATAGTTTTGCTATTGGTCAACCTAACCATTCTAGGATTGGTATCTTGGTGGCTTTCTAATCGAGTACGTTCTAAGTTGAATGAAGTTGAAGAGAGGCATCGAAGGAGATGGGAAGATGATTAGAAAGAGTGACTATCTCTTTAGCCATCCTCTAGCCCAAAAGAAAGATAACATCAAAACAGCAAAAATACTCATCAAAATTAGGATTTGATGAATTGTCATAGGATTTGCATCTGATCCAAATGCTTCAACATTCATACCAAAAATACCTGCGATCAGAGTTAAAGGAAGTAATACTGCAGACATTATGGTTAACGTTGTCATCACTTCTGTAAGACGTTGATTTGATTCTGCTAGAATCATTGATGATTGTGAAAGATAAGTTTCTCGAGTAGAAGCAGCACCAGCAGATAGGTTTTCTACTCGATCGGTAAGTCCCCCAATTTGATCAGACAAATCGAAGAAGAAGACCTCTAAATCGCTAGTGGTGAACCCTTCTTCAGGGCGTAACATGTGTCTAACAGTTCTTCGAAGAGGTAGTGTAGATTTGGAGACCTCTCTAAGGTCCTGCTTCATATCATGCAATTGCTCTAACAAATTTGGATACTTGTTATGAGGATCAATTACCCTATCTTCGATATCTTCCAATCTTTCGTTAAACATCTCTAGTAGGTTATACCAATCGTCTGCTATAGCATCAAGAAGTTCGTAAACAAGATAAGTTGCTCCCAATGAAGTTCTATTACGAACTCTCCTTGATTTGTGCCGACGTTTGAAATCAGTGATTGCTCTAATTGCAGAGTGTCGAACTGTAACTAAGAGATTTTTTCTTACGAAGATGAATACATACTCTGTGTCAATATCAGAATCGGTATCTCTTGCTTTAACAACAAGGAATTTATGGTCGTCATACACATAGAAACGAGTGACTGGTTCACTAAAGCAGTCTTCAACTGCCAAAGCATGGAAACCGCATGAAAGCAGGAATGAGCGTTCTTGATCCCCTGGATTCTTAATATCAAGCCACCCTCCATTTTCGATAAGATTCTCGGCTTGCTCCAACGTTAGATTGGACTGAGGAACACTATCCTCATGTGAACGAAATTCAATCTTCGCCATGGACACTCCCCTAAACCAGCGGTTTATTTCCCCCCATTTACGCCTTCCCCAAAATTAAGACAATCTTGCCTCAAGTATTGGATAGTGCCCTAGTCCATCGTTCAGCATCAGGGATTCCTGAAACAATGATTCTAACTGATGAGACACCTTTCGTTTCTTGAATCTGATTTCTTAGAGATTCTAAATCAAATAAGCAACATGCGCAATGAGGACGTGATGGTTGAATACCAATCTGAACGCGTGCATCATCGTCGATATCCAAACTATGCATCATTTCCTGGAGAGCAACTCCATGCGGGTCATTCCACTTTTGAATTAGAGATACCAATCTTCTTTGAATAGAAATTCGTTTTCGACTCATATCTTAACCTCAATCCCACGGATCAACTTCAACAATGTGTGCTAATGTAATTGTTCTTGAATCTGAGTTCTCTGCTCGTTTCCCAGCATCTCTAAGCATTCGCCGCATCCATCCAAGCATTGAGAGACTCTGGAATCGTTCAATCATTTGTATGATATGACTTGCATTAGCTAAATTGTCTTGTAAATCATGTTGGATGTTTGAGGCATGGTCATAATACAATAGAAGCAATTCTTCCAAGGCCTCATTGTCTAGAGGTTTGCCTGCGAACTTTTTTGCCATATTTCTGAGCAAAGAAGGAGTCAGAACTTCACCCGCAACTCCTTCCATCGCTTCTTCAACAGGATCACTCTCAATTTCTGAAATAGAATCTTCATCTTCTCTTGTATTTCCGCCGCCCATTCGTTCCTGGGCTTTGTCTAAATGACGTGGTTTTATTGTTCCAACTCTATCAATAGCAGCCGCATCAGAAGCTAATCTGAGAAGTTGAAGAAGATATGCTTCTAGTTGTTCATTTGCAGCAACAACCGCTGCTGCACCGATTGAATCAACTCGAACAATATTATCGATCATCATGCCACGAGTTCTACTGAATCCTAGTCGCATCCGTTTTGGGTCATCAAGTGTTTTTCTTTCTGGATCAGATTCTAGGGTCTGATTTTCCATTTCACGAGTGATAATCTTTAGACGGTGTTCTAAGATTTCAACGAGTTGATTTTTGACATCTCCAGAAATTCGATGTTCTATGCCAAGTCCACTTGCCACTGAGGAAATGTGGGAGGTTGCCCATGGTTTGGCCATACCCCTCCTTTTTCTCCGAGGCCTTTCAAGGCTCGTGCTATCTTACCATTCAGTCCAACTAGGAAATGAGTCTCCACTTGAAAGACATTCAAGGCCATTTTCAGTTCTAACCCAACAATCTTCAATCCCTACAGCGCCTTCTTGAAAAATTACCTTTGGCTCAATTGCCATCGTGCCACCTTTGTTCAATGGAGAATCAAATCCTGCTGCAATTACTGGTGTTTCATCTAGTTCTAGACCAATGCTATGTCCAAGGAAACGTGATTGTTCAGGAGGCATGCCCATGAGGTGTTTTCCATATCCCATATTTTCTGCCATTGATTGTCCTATTTCCCATGTCTCTGAACAGTCATCTCCACGATTTAGTGAATTTCTAATTGTAGATGCAATTTCTTCCATATGTTCCAATCTTTCAATCCAAATTTTGTCTGGGGAGCCGATACTGAACATACGAGTCATGTCAGTGATATATCCACGATGAACGTGGACAATATCCACCAATATTGGTTCACCTTTTCTGATTCTACGATGCCCTGCTCCTAATGATGCCATAGGATTGCTTCCAGCGCCACCAATTGCACTATCAAAATACGATGGAATTGCGCCTGAAGGACCACTTGCAATGACTACTCGATCGCAATCCATTGGCCATTTTCTCATTCTAACCATGCCTCCGAAACCTTCTGTACGGCTGACTTTATCTGCAACAGCAGCGAGATGGAGTTCTGAAACACCTTCACCAGTTTTCGAACCTACTGAACTTAGAGCCTCAAACATTCTTTTTTGTATCTCTCCAGATTCCTTCATTCGATTTATTTCCCATTCTGATTTTTTCTCTCTCAATTTCCACAGAATGTGTGTGCAATCACCCGAATCCCCTCCTAGTTTTGATTGTAGAAAAGTTGCATCATTTGCTGGAATCCGACCCAGTTGTAAGGCAGGGGAATTACCTAGTTTTTCTAGCAGATTTGCCATCCTTGGATGAGCTTCAATTATGTGTGGTGCATCATCACCTCCTGATTCAAATTTTGCTCGTTCTAAAGAGGATCTAACATATTGTGTTATTTCTCCTTCTGATGTGATATGTACTCCTCCAGTTTGCCGATTTCCAACCAACCAATACATATCGACGGGGTCATTAATCCAAGCGGATTTGATTCTATTTTCGTTCAGAGAAGTTGAGAAATTTGTTTGTCTCTGTTCTAATTCAGAAACTGGAACCCTCCAATCTTCTCCATCTGGACCAGACAACCCATCTGTGCTCCACATAGCATGTCCTCGGGTAGGAGACCCAAAGGGATTCGCCTATTACTGATGCTTTAGTTAGGACGAAAGGCAATATGTAGGGTCCCTCGGTCGGACCAACATGAAGAGCGTCTTGACGCTCGATGACGCGCGCCTATCTGGGCTTACCGTTCTCGTGCGAGTAGACATCAATTCACCCCTTCATCCTGAAACACAGACATTCATGGATGACAGCCGTCTTAGAGCAATCCTTCCCACCCTACGTCGATTGGCAGATTCCAAGGTTGTTTTGCTTGCACATCAGAGTCGTCCAGGAAAGGCTGACTTCACAGACATGTCCTTTCATGCTGATCTATTGAGTAGGTTGCTTGGACGTCATATCACTTTCGTCCCTGATGTATGTGGTGAAATTGCAATCGAAGCAATTCGTACGATGGAACAAGGACAGATGATTTTACTAGACAACGTTAGAGGTTGGTCGGAAGAAAATAATCTCACGAATGTTGGAATTAACGAACTTCAAGAATCTAAAATTGTTCAGAATTTATCATCAGTTGCTGATGCATATGTTACAGATGCATTTGCAGCAGCACATCGTAATTCCCCCACTCTTTCTGGTTTTGCAAAATTATTGCCATGTTTTGCAGGAGAATTAATGGCAGCAGAAATTCATGCTTTATCCACTGCTGTTGAAGACCCTCCGAAGCCTTACGTTGCAATTCTTGGTGGTGCAAAATGCGATGATTCACTTAGGATTGCCAAGAATTTGTTGAATCAAAATATTGCTGATACTATTGTACCAGTGGGAGTTGTTGGAAATCTGATGTTATGGGCGGCTGGCCATTCAATTGGTGAAGGAAATGAGAAATTTATCCGTTCAAGTCTCGGAGAATCGTTTGAATCAACATTTGAAGATGCAACTAGGTGTTTACAGGAGCATAGTGATCGACTAATTCTTCCCTCCGATTTGGCAATTGAAGTAGATGGTCGTAGAGTGGCAATTTCTATTGAAGAACTCCCAACAAAATATCCAATTTACGATGTTGGGATTTCTACTTTGCAATCTATACATAAGATTCTTCGAGAAGCAGAATGTATTCTTTGGAATGGACCAGCATCTTATTTTGAATTAGAGGAATTTGCTTTTGGGACAATTGAAATTCTCAATATGATTTGTGAATCTGATGCCTTTTCAATC
>JASLJW010000070.1 GCA_030747885.1 Candidatus Thalassarchaeaceae archaeon | reverse complement strand
GTGGTGCCATCAGTTTTGTATAGCATTTTATCCAATCCTCTAGGTCCAAAAGTTGGCTTGAGGATATCTGCAAAAGCACGTGCTGCTGCAATCATCTTCTCTTGAACTGCAGTACCTCCAGAAATGGTTGTCTCTGGCCGTACAATTACGACAGGAGGTGTTCCTTCGCCCTCGGACATGCAATTACCAGTTCTGCCGACAAAGACATGTCTCAAGAAGTCACCGAGAAGGAAAAGTGGAGGAAGGCGAGATAATATGCCGGGAATAACCAAAAAAAAACCGGGCCCAAGAATCGCCAACCCCCAGGAGGTTTCCTGGGCAATATTTCATTACACTGAGAGTACTTAAACCCTAATACTGCCTATCTTTTCTATCTTCGGCGGCGTTTTCCTTTTCCTTTTTTTGAACGTTTAGACCCCCCACTTGATTCCCATGATCGGAATGCAGTTGATGGATCAAATCCATGATCACGAAGATGATTCTGTTGGTCTAACGTTCGACGTACTGAATGAGATAGTTCCTTGTATCCTTTCACTTTAAGACGTACTCCACCAACTTCTTTTTCCAATGCACGAATTGAGTCGCCTCCTGAACCTACTATTGCTCCAATTGCTGCTTCATCAACATAGATATCTGCAGCAGATTCGCCTGTAAAAATTACATGATGAACTCTAACTCCTGTAAAGGACCTTGCTAGTCGTTTCATTTCCTCTGCAGCCAATTGACGAAGTGGACTTGATTGTGTAGGGTCATCTGACCCTGAAACCGGAACTACTGCTATTTCTGAGCCAAAAGCAAACATCTCGTGTGTCAATTCTCCAGAAGGAAATTTACGAATTTCAATTACCGGTCTTGATAATTCTGAATCCATTCCTGAAGGTGCTCGTACAACCATTTGTAACTCTAGAACCTGATGCACCTTTCCTTTCTCAATATGAATGACTGTATCAAGAACTTGAGAGATTAACCCAAGTTCAACTTTGCCAACCAATCGTTGAATCGCCTCAAGTCCACTATTGGCATGTGTCACTCCCAATAATCCCACTCCAGCTAATCTAACATCTGAGAATATTCTGAAATCGTTAGCCCTTCTTACTTCGTCATAAATTACAAAATCTGGACGAACAAGGAATATTATCTCTGCAGTTTTCTCTAAATCTCCCTCTAATGGCGCATACTGAGTAATTCTTTGAGCAACCTGTAGATCTCTGGGTGCTTCCATAGTTTTGACCATTGCACCAATCTCAAGATCTAAATGATCTGCGATAGCGGTTGCAAATGTGCTCTTTCCAGAACCTGGTTTTCCGACAACAAATACTCCACGGTGATGGTCAGAAAGACGGCTTATCAAATCTTGATTGAGATCATAATCATCTAAACTAAGACGAGCGACGGGGCGAACAACTGTAATTTCCCAAGCATCAGAAAAGGGAGGAGAGGCGCAAGTTACTCTAAGATCTCCTATCTGGAGAATTGTGCATCCTACACGTTCAATCTCAACAAAGCAATCCGATCTGTTTTGATTTTCATTTACTATTTCTTTGAGATCAGATGCTAAAGATTCGACTTGGCCTTTACTCCAAGGTTCTTCTTCCAATTCCATCAAACGAATTTCACTGATGTGTCCACATTTCACTCGAGGTGGACAGTCGGCCTTGAGAAAAACAGTACTTGTGGTATCATCCATAAGCAAAGATTCGACTTCGTCCGGTAATGTTGGGTGGTCACCGAAGGACGCCATGAGAAGAGTTGTAAATTTGGGGGTGCTTGAATCCGCCGTAAGTTATCTCCATCAAACATCAGTAGGAGTAAGTGTTTCAAAAGTCCATTTCCAAAGTAATGTAGATGCTGCGGCAGTGAATATTGCGCCTGTAATTGGGAATGAGAATGATATGAATATTTGAATTTGAATAATGAAAAATATGCCATAGCCAATAAAATTTGCAATTCTATTAGAATTGATTTCAAATCGATTGACTAATAGGGGTGCATTTCTCAACGATTGAACGAGAATTACTGCAATTCCCACGATGATAAGGTGAGCTACAAACCATCCAATTGTTTCTCCAAATGCAATTCCTAAATGTGTTGCGAAATCTCCAAGAAGGGGAGTTGCGAAATCGATGGTTGCCATTATACAAGCCACATCTAGTCGATTCTTGAAGGCTCCCATTGACTCAGATGGAGACTGCTCATTCAGATTCTGTTGATTCAGAAGATATCTGATCAAATTCAACCACAAGATTTCCTACTATCAATGCAACCGCACCAAGGGGGAGCCAGAAAGTAATATCTCCTTCAAGACCCAAGAATAGAGAGCCCAACATTGCCCATACTGGTTCCAATGCATACAATATTGCTGCACGAACTGGTGATACTTGTTTCTGATATATGTTGAGAACCAACAACGCCACTAAACTTCCGAGAAGTGAACAAAGTAACAAGGGAAAGATGAATTCAAAATCTTTCAATAAAATCAGAAAATCAGTTGAATATGCTCTGGATGTTAACAAATAAACCATGATTGAAAGTCCTGCTACTGTTAGCAACATAGTTGCAGTTACTTGAATTGGATCTACTGCCTTTGTTACTCTATCTGTTGCAATAATATGTGCACCAAATAATAGGGCGCATCCAACTGTTAAC
>JASLJW010000069.1 GCA_030747885.1 Candidatus Thalassarchaeaceae archaeon | reverse complement strand
CAAAACCAGGAACTATTTCTCTCCCGAAGATTGAGATGTCGTATATTGGTGGATGATTTACGTTTGAGGTGTTGCTGTAGAGACTTCTAGAGCAAGATCATGAATTAATGTCCATGGAGCAGATGTTAAAATTGCTGGATTTGGATATGATGCGACACAAGATGGGTGGCCATTTTCAGTCAACGCTTCTGCAAGTTTTGTTGGAGATGGGGGGCCATTAAGGGGAATATATGGGTGTAATCGGTCTACAATCAACAAAGAAGAATTTGGTGCTACCTTTGCCTCTTCGGAAAATCGATGAATTGCTCGATGGACTGAACGACGAGAATTTTCAATTAGAGATTCGTGCTCATCACTAGGGAAGCCCCACGCCGATAAAGAGGCTGTATCTGGCACACACAACTTCTCTGCTAAATCGGGATCAAAGGATGAAAGAGCCTCTGAAGATGCAAGAGGGCCGGTCCATAGAGGACCTGAAACTCTTCTATCATGATGATCTATAGGATGGCGGAATGGAAGGAAGCAGAAAGGTTGACTGCACTCTGGACAGCCATGAGAATGCAATCCTGCTTCTATACTAGATTCAAGTTCTTCACGTGTTGGATTAACGACTCTCCAACCAATATTCTTCTCTACAGCACTAGCGCCCTGTTTCGACCTCTTCACTGATACTGATACTCTCATATGATGTGATTCCCAAACAGACAACAACGGCATGATTGCACGATCATGACGTGCAGCTGTACGGGCTACATTTGCCATTAGGACTCGGAGACCAGAATCATGCGCCCATTGATCGGTTCGAACGAATGCCCCATAACGTCGCATTGTTGGGCCTTTGCTAGAACCTGTAAGGGCTGCAGTATCTGTAGCACTGACTTCGAGGATTGCATCCCGAGAAAGTGCTTGAATTACTGGATCAATAAATGGGATTGGAGAACCATAAGGGTCCAAATCAATCCAATGCCAACCCCCATCAAGAACTCGTGTCCGAAGATCTCCTTGAATCAACTTTAATGGAAGATCAGGGTGGAATTTTTCAACATTCTTTTCAACCCAAAATAGTGATTCTGGGAGGATATCACAAACATGAATATCCAATCGATTGCTCATCTGAGATGGTAATTCAGTTAACCACCTTCGTGAGCGTATTCCAGATGCCCCCAAACCATCCAAAACACGAATCTTTCCTTCAGGTAAACTAGAACTTGAAAGGATATGATGGAGTAGTAAAACAGATCTGGTCCGATTCCCCGACATAGCAGGATTATGGAATACTTCTCTCAATCCTTTCGACCCTGGACCTCGGCCAAAATGCTCGTCAATTTCTGTTGGAGTAGGAAGAATCGAAGGAGTTGCCCCCTCAAGAATAAGTGTCGTCTCACCCTCTTCCATGAGTCGATGAAGAGGGTCCTAACTATGGCACTTACCGTGGGGGATGTATTGTATCAGAGAAGTAACGTTTTGCCATGTCTATTCCCCACCTTACTGTATCTACTCGTTTAGCAGTATTCTCATCATTCATGAGACTAAGAGTCATTGTAGCAATACGATCACCTATGGGAAGATCTTCAGCAGTATCATAGGCACATACTTCTCGAAATAGTACTGTCCTACCATTCTTTGTTCGACCTACTGGCCTCACGATATACGGGGCGCCGTGTACGCCAATTCCTGCACTAATTCTCCATTCAACACCGGATGAACCTTGAATCGAAATTTGAAACCCTTGAACATTGATATTGGGTGATGCATCAACAATTGATCGAAGGAGTTGGAATGAACGTTCAGTTGGATTCGCAACACTGTGACCCTGAATTATACCACAACTTAGAGCCCATTGAAATGAAATTCCACGTAAATGACGTGCTAGGATGGAGCCGTCTCGGCCATTCCAAATCGCTGTGAATGCTTCTATTGCTCTACTTGATTTTGGTAATGGCATACGATGTCTTTGTTGTTTATTATCCAATACCACTAGATCGAAACCCTCTGGTTCCCAATCAAAAGGAGGGTCTGGAAAATTTAATTCAGAACCTAATAGGAATGGTCTGACTGAACCCGCAAGACGAAAACCACCTTCCCATTTCCTAGTGGAAGGAGTCTCAGGTAATCTTTCCCGTTGACTAAGGTCTTTCGCATCGAGCCCTAGTAATTGTTGCATGACTCTAGAATATCTTCCGCCAGGATCAGAGCGATTTTCTAGTAAAAATCGCATCAATAATTTTCCAGGACCGTATGCAATATGATATCCATCAATTCGTAAAACTCCATTATCATAGAGAATTTCAGTATCCATTATCTGCCCGAATCTTAGATCTCCAGATAGTTGGTGAGGAGTTTGCATCCGATATATTCCTCTCTGAAACAACGGCAACTCTGGTAAAATCACTCGCTTGATATCATCTAAAATAATTGATATCGAAGTATCATCCCATTCATCTAACAATTCTGAAACTTCGACATCATTCATTATTCTAGAAAGAACTAGTGCCCATCCCTGATCATCAGGTTGAATCTCATTTTCTTTGATCCACCTCATTGTTTCAGCAGTAAGGTCACACTCTTCAGCATCTCTTTGCCATGCAGGAGTCAATTCCACTTTCGATTTTACAGTCGGCCACCATGGAGTACAAACGCAACAAAGACCTGCAGATAATTCTTCTACATTGGTCAATGTTCTACAGAGATTACAGGGCTCCATATTCTCCTTATTCTTTCAGAATATTTCAATCGGCGTTGATTCAATAATGTTCAAACACAATATTGGAATCAATGTGTGTCACCTTGTGACCGTTATCTACAACTTCACCAATCATTGCAGTTCCTTCCAACCTTTCTTGGAGCCAAGAACAAACTTCTGAAGATACTGTCTTTTCTACCGCAATAATCATTCCACACCCCATATTGAAGGTTCTATACATCTCACGTCTATCGATACTACCGGTTTCTTCTATCCACTCAAATTCAGGAAGAATAGGCAACGGTGAATGAATATGCCAACCTAAGGAATCATGAAGTCGAAGTAAATTCGACAAGCCTCCTCCTGTAATATGGCAAATCGCATGAATGTTTTCTGATGAACAAGGTCCATCTTGAATCAAATCGACAACTGGATCAACATAAATTCTCGTTGGGTTTAGGAACACCTCGCCAAAGGTGATTTGCCCCTCATTGAAACGCTCAATTCGCTTTTCATCCATTTCTAATTGCCAAGAATCTTCCCAAGAAGTTCCCGAGATCTCCATTACTTTTCGAACCAAGGAATATCCATTAGAATGAACACCTGAAGATGGAAGTCCTATCAGAACATCTCCTTCTTTGAGATTTATTCCCGTAATTTCACTTCCTTTTGGAAGCCAACCTAGAGCTGTTCCAGAAAGATCCAACTCAGTAACTATTCCAGGAAGGCTCGCAGTTTCTCCTCCAGCTAAAGTGACCCTTGCTCGTTTACATGCTTCTGTGAGGCTCTCGCCGATTGCAGCATGAGTTTCAGGATTTGGTTTTGGGACTGCGATATAATCAACAAATGCAATTGGTTCTGCCCCTACACATAACAAATCATTGACATTCATTGCCATACAATCAATTCCGACACCTGACCATTGTTTCAGTTTCGTTGCTATCGATAATTTCGATCCAACACCATCTGTTGCTAAAGCAAGATAATTGTCTCCAAATTCAACAAGTCCTCCAAATCCACCTGGAAGATCTACAGGTGCGCCCTTCATTCCAGAAGACCTTACTGAACGGCCTAAAGCACCGATTAGAGAAGTGACTGCGTCCCCTTCTAGATCAATATCGACGCCGGAACTGGCATAATCAAGTCCCTCGCCCATGTAATCGGCTTGGGCATTAAACACATCAGCATTCGCATGAAAAGATTGTGACTAAGATTTCACTACAATCCAATTGGAGCAGAGATAAAATTGGCTTCTATTTCCCAATTATTGATTTCTGATTTGTTCCTTATCCATTCAGCCAAGGCTCTAGGTCCAACGGTTTCTGTAGCGTGGTGGCCGCCTAGTAGTAAACCAACACCTGACTCCTGTGCAAGTATTGCAGCATGTGCAGGCCCTTCTCCAGAAATGAGTAAATCCACACCAGATTCCATGGCATCTACTACTGCTCCCCCTGCTGCTCCAGTACATATTGCAACAACATCTACCATGGATGATTCTAAGTTTCTATCTTCTGGAAAACATCGAACCCTTTCACTACTTGTTTGTTCACTTTCAATTGATTCTTGTAATCGAGATGTTAGTTCAGATCTTGTGCTTGATTTTACTCTAGCAATAATTCCAATATCCATGGATTTTCTGCCGTCGTCGATTTCAATAATTTCTGGCCAATTTGAGTAATCTCTCTGTTCAACAAAAATTTCTGATAATGGACTTGGGGTGCCCTTAGTATTGAACCAAGTACCAGAAATCTCAGCACCGATTACCTCAGAAAGAACAGCATTATTTCCAAGAGTTGGATGAGCATCCATTGGTAAATGCAGTCCAATAATTGTAAGATTATTCTCTATCGCTATTTTGGTTCTAGGTGATTCCAAATCACCACTATTTGGCAACGAAATATTTCCATTTGTCCATGTTAATCCGTGATGACAAATGAGAATGTCGGCATTCAAATCTACAGCCCTTTGAATGACTTCTACACTCGCATCTGTTGCAGTAACTACCACCTTACATTCTTCTTCCAAGTTAGAAATTATTTGGGGGCCATTCCAAGCTCTTGTTGAGTCAGGAATCAAATGAACACAATACTCAGTGCAGATGATTTGAACCATCTCTTTGATGGTTCTTTTAGACATAATTCGCCCCCTCATCAAATCATTATCAAGAAAACTCGAGACCTAATAACTCCAAATTTGCAATCGGGCAACGTGTCATCATTGCATGATCCATGACTCTGATATGAATTTCAGCCACGACATGAACTGTTGCTTGAAACATATGGCCGGCATGAACATCATTGTCGTCATCCGACCAGCAGCAATGGATGTGAGTGAATGCTTTGCCGCTTTCTGTACGAGCAATGTTTCCTGACAGGCTCACCAATTCAGATGGAGGGTCCAATAGTCGTCTTTGGTAAACGCCTTCCTCATTCATGTAACCATATTGATTATCCCGTGTTCGTCCAATTCCACTGGTGATGGCTGCCGCATCAAATCCAAGATCATCTGCCAATTCCTGTAAAGAGGCATGAATCTCATCACCGGGGTCAAGTCTGACAAAGAGATCGCTACCAGATCGTGTGTGTTCCATGATTTCCCGAATTATCATAGGTTCCTAAATTATCGGTGTTAAAAAATTCTACAGGAAGTGTCTGAAATGGTTGCAAGGGCTACTGAGAGAATAGACAATTTCCACTGGAAAACAAGGGGTTGAAAGGATACTAGCCGTTTGATTCATAGACGGTCGATTCCCACGAGCAAGTCCTTGGTGAATGAAATGGCACTCCAGATGGAAGATTTTGGCTCCCGATGGGAGACTTTCTTTCAGGAAGTCAAATCCCAAGAAATTCAACTATTAACAAACAATTCTATTGAATTTAGACTCAGATTTAATGACATTCAATCTTGGGATCCAGATTTTGCAAAGAGAATACTAGTTGACCCTCGGCGGATTCTCGGTACGGGTAAACGTATACTTTCTCAAAGATGCAAAGAAAATGGTTTGAGTATTAGCCCAGATATCCTACTAGAACATCTTCCACCTGATGTGGATTCAGATCTTCGAGACATTGGTTCAGATGATCTCAATCGACTTAGGAGCGTGAATGTAGTAATCACGAAGGTCTCAGAGATTCGACCTAGGATTTACGAAGCCACATGGACTTGTGATTCATGTGGTGGAGATACAATGGTAAGACAAGAAAATGAATTGGAACTCAAAGAACCATTAATCTGTAGTGGGTGTGAATTACCGGCTTCAGGTGCTGGTTCTACTCGTTTCACATTGAATAATGATCGATGTACTTGGATAAACAATCAATATCTGGAAATTCAAGAACTACCTGAACGAGTGAAAGGAAGTGGACAACCTAGTCGGGGGAAAGTATTGATTGAAGGAATTCTATGTAATCGATACCTACCCGGAGAAAGGGTGACCGCCAATCTGATTCCATATACTCAAGCGGGATATCACCGAAATAGAAAATCTTCAATGTTTGAAATTGTATATAGCCTCCATTCTGCAATAAGAGAATCTACTCCATTTACAGATATGCAACCTTCTGAAGAAGAGAAAAAAGAAATCAAAAAAGTTGCGGAAAGACCCGATTTGATGCAAATTATGCAAGGATCCATCGCACCTTCAATTATCGATGTTACAGCGAAACTTAAGCAAATAAAACGTAGTCTTGTTATGCAATTATTCGGAGGAGTGTCTAGAATAAATGCTGATGGGACTCGAAATAGAGGCGATATACACATTCTTCTAATGGGGGACCCTGGAGTGGCAAAGTCACAACTACTAACCTACATGTCAAAATTAGCCCCGCGTGCTCGATTTGCTTCTGGAGGAAATATCTCTGCCGCAGGTTTGACCGCCGCTGCAATTAGAGATTCTTTTGGAGATGGACGTTTTACCCTTGAAGCTGGAGTCTTGCCTCTAGCAGATTTAGGAATTGCTTGTATTGATGAGATTGACAAAATCAGTAAAGAAGACAAAGGATCTCTTCACGAAGCAATGGAACAACAACAAATTTCCGTAAGTAAAGGAGGAATTACAACCCAACTTAGAGCCAGATGTGCTGTACTTTCTGCTGCAAACCCTGAGAAGGGAACCTTTGATGTTGGTCCAAACCAGAACCTAATGTATGCCTTTAATCAAACAGGGCTCCCTATTCCTCTCGCAACTAGATTCGATATCATATGGCTGATTAAAGATCAAGTGCATGAAGACAACGATGCAAGTATCGCCAAACATATCATGGCTAGCCGAATCACAGGAGTTCCTGAAAGTAAAGTAGAAGAAAATACCTTTGAAAATCCAGTAATGAAGGATGAAGAAGTTACTTACAAAAAGAATACAAATGGTTCAGAATACCTTTCAGTGCCATTCCTTAGGAAATATATTGCATATGCAAAAACCAACCATTCCCCAGTATTGACAGATGAAGCAAAAACAATGATTCTAGAATATTACAAGGAAGCTAGAACTCAATACGGAAAAGATTCGAATGCATTGGCAAATTCGAGAGAAGAGCAACCAATTCCTATCAGTGCACGTGCATTAGAATCTCTAATTCGACTAGCTGAAGCACATGCAAGAATGCATCTCAGAGATGATGTAACTGGAGAGGATGCAGGAATGGCAATAGCAATCTTCAGTCATTGGAGAGAAGAGGAAGGAGTTGGTTCGGAAGCAGAGATGGCAACTGGTTCATCATATGGACAAGCCCAAATGAATAGAATGGTCATGAAAATAGTCAGAGATATTGTTTCTGAAACTGGTGAGAATGCCATGACCAGTGACGTCTACAGTAGAGCAAAAGCAATGGGAATTGATGATCTAGATGCAGTGGATAGAACATTACAGGTTCTAAACCAAGATACTCAAATCCTCATGCCAAGACCTGGGCAATGGAGACCCAATTGAAGCGTGCGCTCATATCCCTCCTATGCTTCGCAATGCCATGGGAGCCGAGCCAATCGGATT
>JASLJW010000068.1 GCA_030747885.1 Candidatus Thalassarchaeaceae archaeon | reverse complement strand
CCATGGGTCAACACAATGAAGACCACTTCTTGCATATATCCCAAATGCTTCGTCCAATAACATTGAGAATTGATGTGGGTCTCTTCCATCCATTAAGATAGATGTAATCCCACCTCTTTCTTCTGCTGATTCAGGTCCAATAATCGACATGCCATCTAGATCTTTTACTCCATCAGAGATTATTCGATTGATGGCAACTTCTCTTTCATGGACTTGTTCCATTGATAATTGGTTTAGAATCTCAACTGCAGCATTGGTACCATAGTATCCCGCATAATGCCCCAAACCTCCTTCGAGATGTGGTGCTCCAGGCTTGAATGTGAATCCATCTAGAGATGAATGGGAAACCGTTTGCCCACCTGCTGCAATAGAAGTAAGTTTGTCGAATCCTTCGGTGGTTCCAATTAGGGCACCCATTCCAGATGGCCCCATCATTTTGTGGATACTAAATGCAACAAAGTCGGCACCAATTTTCTTGATATCGACTGGTCGGTGTGGTACCGATTGTGCAGCATCTAAGAGGTACATCGCATCGAGATCATGGGCGATTTTCCCACATTCTTCTGCTGGAATAGATGTGCCATCCAAATTCCGTGAATGTCCTAATGCTACCATACGTAGATTCCTCCCTGCTTCTGAACAGATGTTTTCAAAATCTTCAAGATCAAAACGACCATCTTCACCAGTCTTTGTAACTTTGACGTCAACACCTTCTTGCATTCTCCAAGGAATTGAGTTTGAATTGTGTTCTTTGTCTGAAATCACAACAACATCACCATCATTCCAATTGATTCCATGTGCGACTTGATTGATTGCTTGAGTAGTATTTCGACTGAATACTACATCCGATGCCCCCTCCCCTCCGATTAGTTTTGCAATTCCATCTCTAGCCGCGAATTCGGTTCTTGTTACTGCCATTCCCCATTTGTGTGCACTTCTGCCTCCGCAAGATGGTTCACGCGTGTAGTAATGATTGATGGCATCAATGACTGGCTGTGGCCTTAGAGTGACGCATGCATTGTCGAGATATATCGGTCCCTCTTCAGTAATTGTCGGGACCAAGTTACGCAGTTCTTCTAGATTCATTACCATGCCTCCTCTACTGGAAATAGATCCGATACTGTGGATTCATGTCCACATTTATTACAATATATCGCTGCTGGAATTACTTTTCCACATTCATTGCAATCTTGCCCTATAGGGTTCCATGAATTGCAATCTTCATCTTCACAAGGCCCAATGATAATTCCTTCATCGCTAATTTTTGCATTGCTGGCTTCACCACAGTTTGGACAAGAACCAGGAGTATTCTCGTCGATTGATGCTGTACTAGTTTGTCTTGCACGTTCGGATTCTATTGTGACTGTACTACTTCCTAACATGAACTGTGGATACCATAGAATTAGATTGAACAATACAATTGCGAACCATGTCGAAAAGAGATGAAGGAAATAAGTGGCCAATCGTGAAGATTCAAATGGAGGACGTGGGGAAATATGGTGTACGCCTGCCCATGCTGAGATATTGACCATCAGTGCGAATGCAAACAACATCAATGTCCACCCTCCAAGGCTATGATCTCTTATTGCTCTCTCTTGTTCTCTAGGATCTGGATGAGAGTGGTGGATCTCAACATGTAGGTCCCTTGTTTCAGTAGCAGATCGATGAATGATTACAGTCAAAATGAATGCCAAAACTGATTCAGCTACAATTAGACCGATGTAATCTGAGAATCCAGTATTTCCTGAGGGGAATGATGGAGAGGATGTATGAGCGGAGATCATTCCAATTTGTATCGCAATGAATCCTCCAATAAGATAGAACGAATGCGACCTCATTAGTGGATAAATTACCCAATTTACTCCTAGGGATCCAATCCACAGGAAACCGGCTAGGATTGTGAGTAAAATCGCTATAGAGTGAGCCTGTAGAATTCCTGCTTCAGGATTGAGGAGATTGATACCCATGTAATTGTAATCTCCCCCACTTGCAAGTTCACCAATACCCAAGTCCCATGCGCCTACGATTGAACCCAGAATGGCTAGCAAAATAGCAAGGAGATGTCTTCTGGTCCAGTTTTCTCGAATCAAGAGGAACAAGTACGGAAATTCAGCAATTAATCGGTCCATTGACTCTAATCTTGGATGCCATTGACTGGTTTTTGTGATTATTTTTGCATCAGAAAGGCGCGGCATTTCGTCGGGGAGTTCAATCCCGTCGTATACCTCGCGTTCTTTCATGATTCCATCAAGACAAGGCCGGTCATGAATCCACCGATGATTATCGTTTGAATGGCGCCGAGACGGAGATTTGAACTCCGGAGGGAAAATCCCACATGATTTCCAGTCATGCGCAATACCAGGCTATGCGATCTCGGCAGCGTTTGCTCCGAGTCAGGTTTGGGTTTTCACGCTGCCGATGAATCATTTTGTTAATTCAATAATCGCCCCTCCCCTCAGGGCTATGTTTTTTGATAGTTTAGTGTCCTTAATTTGTTTTTCAAATTCCGTAGCGATTAAACCAAGGTCCCGATTCGTGGGGTTGACGCCACTGTGGCTTAGGGGTATAGCGACGCCTTGGTAAGGCGTAGGTCGCGAGTTCAATTCTCGCCAGTGGCTCTCTTGGCGAATCATTAGATTTGTTATAATCTGCATATTAAGAATGAACATTATTGCAAGTTTATAGACCATAAACAATGGGCGTTAGCCTTGAGGGATAAGCCCCTCAGATGGGATTTGAATGGCGGCAACAGTGGAGCATAAGACAACAAATGAAGGAGAATCAATGCACGAACTCCGAACGGAAGTGGAAGAATTAAGAGAATTAGTTCATACTCTACTTACAATCATCATGCAGGAAGCAGATGGAATTCAAACAGGTGCGGCCCCAATGATCCCGAATCATCCAAAACGTCGATTCAGTATGTGATTACTAGAAGTCGAATATACTTACTATTGGGCCGTTCCATTGAAAACAGCCCCCCATGTCCGTAGGTCATGGTCACAGAGAAGAATATACTGATTGCAGCCGTAATTGTGTTTTTAGGATTCGTTGCAGTATCAGTAGTTTTCGAAGATTTTGGAGTAACTACTGATGATGAAAGAATCAGAGATGGATGCCTAAATGGCCATAGTGCTGCAATCACTCACGATCACATCTATGTTGATATTTGGATTGCCGATGAAAATGGAGATTTACAACAAATCGCTCCATTGGAAAATGTAGGGTCAGGAATTAATGATAATTGCATGAAATTCGTTCACACACATGATGCTCGTCCGTACGGTGAGGGTGCATCTGCACAGGATGTAACTGCATATCTTCACGTTGAGACACCATTTCAAATCAACATTTCATTGAATCATTGGTTCATGATTTGGGATGAAGAATTCCCTCAATCATATGGGGATTGGGATCAGGTTGATGATACTCACGAGATAGTGGTGACTAGAAATGGTGAACTTGTTGAGGATTTTTGGAATGAACAATTGAACGGTCAGTCTGATTTGATCCGCATGGAATACCGTCAGAAGTGAACTTCAACCTTTGATGACTGCTAGAGGGGTGAGTCTTGCTACGGGCCTCGCTAGTCCAGCATTGTCGGTCAAGCGAATCACCTCATCTACATCTTTGTATGCGTCAGGGGCTTCTTCTGCTACAATGGAAGGAGTTCTAGCACGAACCTCTATACCCCGTGATGCAAGTGACGAAATTAGATTTTCAGAGTCGATACTATCTCTTGCAGCCTTGCGAGATAACCTTCTTCCTGCACCATGGCAGGAAGAAGAAAAAGCTCTGTTTGAACCATTTTTTGGACCCGCAAGGACCCATGAGGCGGTCCCCATGTCACCTGGTACCAGCACTGGCTGCCCAATGGATCCATACTGTTGAATAAGTTCTGAATGATCTCCTCCTAGGGCCCTAGTAGCTCCTTTGCGATGAACGCAGCACTTGCATGACTTCCCATGTATTACGTGATCTTCGATCTTCGCAATGTTATGGCTTACATCATACACTACCTCAACATCTACCTCTCTACCTCCAGTGATTTTCCTTAGAGTATTGCGAAGTCGTTGGGTTAATGCAGAACGGTTCGCGAACGCATAATTTCCTGCTGCATGCATAGCATCGAGGTATGCAGTCCCTTCTTTACTATGGATTGGAGCTGCTGCTAGTTGACGATCAGGCAATGTGTAATTCCATTTTTCAGATACCCAATTCCCTTCTTGTTTGCGATATTGTTGTTCGATTTGATCAACATGCTCGCTGCAAACCTGGTGCCCTAGGCCCCTTGACCCTGTGTGAATCATGGCAGTCAATCCACCTTCAACTAGTCCGAATGTATCTGCTGCCTTCTCGTCCACAACATTGTCGACCATTTGGAGCTCAAGGAAATGATTCCCACTACCTAGTGTACCTAGGGCTCGCAATCCTCTCTGTTTTGCTCGTTCTGAAACAGCATATTCATCTGTTGGCAACAAGCCATTACTTTCGATTGAATTTAGATCACGATCTTCCCCCAGCCCTAACTCGACAGCGGCTTGAGCCCCTCCAGAAAGGATTGCACTCAATTGTGTTTCAGTAATGTTAACTCCGCCTTTCGACGAAGCTCCAGCAGGGGTTGCGTTGAAAATTCGACGCGCCCATTCTTTGCGTTCATCACCTTGGGGAGGTTCAATATCGATTGAAAGCAAACGAACTCCACAATTGATGTCGAATCCTACTCCACCTGGGGAAATAGCTCCTCCTAGTTCGCCAGCCTCAGTATCTGTTGCCACAACTCCCCCTATTGGGAACCCATATCCATAGTGCCAATCTGCCATAGCCCATGCTTCTCCTACAATTCCAGGCATTGAAGCTGTGTTGACTACTTGTTGCGGTGATCGATCATCAACCAAGTCGTTCCAGAGTGATTCGTCTGCGACCATCATCGCATCTACTTCCATTGACCCATGTCGTTTGATTCGTACAGTGGATTCGTCCTCGCGGGTTGCATGAGCCTTCCATGAGGGTTCGTCCATACCCTCTTGCCGTGTGCTTGCCTTCATGGCAATTGCGGATAGAATCGCTCTTCTGGTCTAGTTTGCCGGTTGGCTTGAAGTGCTGAAGGGCAGTCCGTACGAATCAGGGAGATAGCATGGCGTTCGGAGACATCGATTCCCCATACTTCTCTGAGAATGGATTTGTTCGAAAGAAATGTTCCGTTTCTGAACTATGGTTTTGGACCCGTGACCACGATAGAACAACTAGTGGGGATACCGATGAAGATGAATACACATTCATCGGCGCACCTATTGTGAAAGGGTTTGATCAGAGAGGAAAGGCATTGAAGGATGCGATGAGGTCCAAATTTTTACAATTCTTTGAAAACCGTTCACATACTTCCATTAATCCATATCCTATTGTGGCTAGATGGAGAGATGATATCCATCTAACCATAGCTAGTATTGCGGATTTCCAACCTCATGTTACATCAGGAGAAGTTCCTCCACCTGCAAATCCACTTGCGATTTCTCAACCTTGCATTCGATTGACAGATGTTGCAGCAGTGGGTCGTTCGGGTCGCCACCTTACAACATTTGAAATGATGGCACACCATTGTTTCAATCGTCCAGATGAAGGTGATGTACATTATTGGATAGATCAAACGATTCGTTACTGTGATGAGTTGTTCACTCAGGATTTAGGAATTGACCCTAAGGAAATTTCCTATGTTGAAAATCCATGGTCAGGGGGTGGGAACGCTGGGCCTGCTGTTGAGGTAATCGTAGGTGGACTTGAATTGGCAACACTTGTTTTCATGAATCTTCATGAAGATGAGAATGGAGAGATTGAGATTAAGGGCGTGAATTATAGTGAGATGCCATTACAAATTATCGATACAGGATATGGCCTCGAAAGATTCTGTTGGGCTGCGGCCGGGACTCCAACTATTTACGAAGCGATTTATCCCGAAACAGTTTCATGGTTGCGCGAACTTTCTTCCTTTGATTCAAGACTCTCGTCCCTTGGTGATGTTGATGTTAACCTTCTACTTTCTGAGCTTAGCCGGTTGGCAGGGATTCTCAATATAGATGTCGGTACAGATGTAGATGGCTTGTACGAACGGTTGATAGAACGATTGGCAGAGAGGAACGTGACTCTAACCGTTGATGTATTGAAGTCAATTACTGAGCCCCTATCTTCGATTTATGCCATTCCTGATCATATGCATGCATTGTGCAACATGCTTGCTGATGGACTTGTTCCTTCGAATTCAAAGGCAGGGTATCTAGCACGAATGATGGCCAGACGCACATGCAGGATGAAGGACGATTTAGGGTTAAACATCGGACTTGAAGAGATAGGTGCACACCATTTAGATGTCAATATGACTGGATCAGTTTCTGGGAAACATAGACAGAATATTCTCACGATTCTATCATTAGAGGAGTCAAGATATAGGGAGATGTTACGAGCAGGTGAGGCAGCTGTTAGAACAGCATTCAAAGATATTCCAGCAGATTCAGAAAATATCCCTTCTGAAATTCTTTTCAGATTAGCAGAAGAGAGGGGCCTTCAGCCGGAAATGGTTGTGAGTATAGCTCATGATTCGGGATGGCCAGCAGTTTCAGTTCCAGTTGGTTTTGCAGCAGATATGGCTGCACGTCATGCTGAACAAGCTCGTAATTTAGCAAAATCTAAGGATTCAGAAGGTGAATTATTCGCTACGAATGCCCCCCCTACTGAAAGAATGTATTATGCCGATACTTCACAAGTTAAATTCCAAGCCAATGTTCTTGCTTGTATTCCTGTCCCATCATCACTTTCATCTGGTTCTGAGTCAGAAGGTACAGCATCCCATGCAATTGTACTCGATAGAACCCTCTTCTATCCCGAAGGTGGAGGGCAATTAGCAGATCAAGGTAGTTTGAATTCCGAAGAAGAAACAGTATGTGTACTGGATGCCCAATTATCTGGTGATGTTATCCTTCATCTCACTGATGGTCCTTTAACTGAAGGACCTGTTGTAGGTGAATTAGATTGGAGTAGAAGGAAACAACTGATGGATCATCATACTGCAGTTCACATTGTTGGTGGTGCAGCTCGAGAGGTGTTAGGTAAGCATGTTTGGCAGGCAGGTTCGAATAAAGGGGCACGGTATGCTCGATTGGACGTCACTCACCATAGTCGATTAGACCGAAGTGATTTGGATGCCATAGAAGATCTTGCTAACTCAGTAGTAGCATCTAGTCCACTAGTCGAAAAACTAGTTTTGCCCCGTTCTGAGGCGGACGCTCTATTTGGTTTTGAACTATATCAGGGCGGTCCTCCAAAACATTCTGAAATTCGAATTATCAAGATTGGTGATTTTGACATTCAGGCTTGTGGTGGAACTCATCATGATGATGCTGGAATGGTTGATTACATTCGTGTGGTTCGGTCAACTCTTGTTCAAGATGGGGTTGAGCGTTTGCATATCTTGGCAGGATCGGCTGCTAGGGTGCATGCAAAAAACCAGGAGGATTTACTGACTGGATCTGCAGATGTACTTGGAGTTCAGCCAGATGATCTACCTACAGCAGTAAATCGCTTCTTTACAGAATGGAAAGATCAGAAAAAGAGGATTGAATCCTTAGAAGCCGAGATTGTTCGCCTCAGAACATCTGGTGGGGGGGATGATACATCAGATGTAGATGGAGTCAGGATTGTGGTCATGGAAGTAGAAGGTGGAATGAAGCAGATGCAAGCCATGGTCAAAGAACTAACACTTGATCCATCTGTGCCAACAGTCGCTGTACTAGGTAGCCGCGATGGTGGTGGTAAATTGCTTGTTGCAGTTACAGAAAACACAGTTGCTGCAGAGAGAGTCGATGCTTCAGCATTGGTCAAGGAAATCGCTCCACACATTTCTGGAGGAGGCGGTGGAAGGCCAACATATGCTCAGGCTGGAGGATCCAATCCCAATGGACTTGATGCTTCATTAGAGACCGCTCGAAAATCACTAGGGATTTAGTGTGTTATCTCTTCATTAGAGGTTCAAGAGAAAGTAGACCCGTTTGAAGTGATAACATCATGACCCATTCTAGAAAGGCAGCAATTTCCAATTGCATGAAGAATAGGGGTATTGGCATAGAAATCCAACAAAATATTCCTATTCTGAGGCTCCAAGTTCGCATTACTAACGAAGAAATACCAAAGGCGGTTTGTTTGTCTTCTAAATCTCTACAGGACAAGTGCACGCTCCCTAACCATGCCAATGAACCACTGAATATTATACCTGCAATATATGCATGAATCAATGGTTCTTCGATGAAGGAGAAGTGAACGATTCCCATTATGGATGAACCAACTATGCACCCCAACCCAACAGCGAATTTTCTTGTTAAGGAGTCATCAATAGGAAGGATTCCATTTTTCCCATGTAATCTCAAGACTAAACCTAAAATTAGCATTCCAGTTAGTGAAAATCCAATCTGGAAAACATGGATCTCTGGGCTGAAAACACCTCCTGATGAAATAAAGGGTGGAAGGCCTGTGAATATGAATTCATCAAAGAATGGTTGGAATGCCTCTGTCAAATCGAATTTCGCTTCACGTGGCCCCCCTCCCGTTTGCATTAATATTTGAGTTGTAATAGAGGTTAGAATTGTACACCCTACCAATAGGCGAATATGAAATTCTTCAAATTTTGTTGAAATTTTCATGCATTCTCCTCCAAGTTTTGTAATGCTATCAATGCATCTTTATCAAAAATCGAGGCGGCTTTTTGAATTGCTTCCGTTAACGAAAACCACCCCCCTTCTTCGATTTCATCTGGTTTGGGCTGGATTTCTGGGCGATAATCCAAATCCACAAGATAGGTGAAAGACACATATTGGATTCCTTCGCTACTGAAAATTTGTTCTTGAATATGGCAGAAATCATCACCAGGATGTGCTTCCCCTGATTCGCCCATTGGATCAGCGATTACGATATCAATTCCCATTTCTTCGTATGCTTCTCTGATAGCTCCTGTTCGAGGGTGTTCAGAATAATCCAAATATCCCCCGGGTAATGTCCAGAATCCCTTGAAATGTCCTCTGAGAACCTTGCCGAGAAGAACCTGTCCATCAGAATCTCTGATGATAACTTTGGAAACCAATCGATGCATTGTACGATATACCGATTCTCTAGCTAGTGGATGTACGGCTGAATCAGAAATGACGTAATCTTTCCATGCCCAGTTTGCAGGCCAATCAATGATTGGTGTGGCGTAGATAACAGTGTGAATTTTTGTGCCATCATCCATTGTATTGATTCTTTTTTGATTCCATTTTATTCCCATTTTCTCTACTTCTTTCTCTGTAGGTAAACGGATGCTCCATCCTGATTCACCAGTATCTGTTCGCCCTGGAACAGGGATTTGTGGCCCATTACCGTCAGCATCAACAAGTAGCAACTTACCATCATGCTCTAGGTGGAGATGACGCTGAGCCATACCCTTAGGCAGGGGCAGTCAGTCATCAATCCGACGATGCCGGATAGAATAGTTAGCCGAATTATCCTAAGAGATTACTTACTGCTTCTCTTTCTTCTAGGAGAGCCGCGACATTTTCGTCAATCTTTGACTGTGCAAACGCATCAATTGCAAGGTTTTCTACTACTATTATTTCTCCATTCTCGCATCGACATGGGAAACTAAACACAATCCCCTCGGGAACCCCATACCAGCCTTCTGAAGGAAGTGCAACAGAAACAATGCGTCCATTCGAACCTTGCCACCAATCTCGCATATGATCCGTGGCAGCCGAAGCTGCTGAAGCCGCCGAAGAAGCACCGCGTGCCATAATTATCGCTTTTCCACGTGTAGATACAGTTTCGAGGAAGGCACCTTGTAGCCAATCATTGTCGAATAATTCGGTGGCCGATTGACCATCAACGGTCCCAAAACGTGGGTCTGGGTACATTGTGTTTGCATGGTTGCCCCAGATGAAAACGTCTTGAACTTGTGAAGCAGGGACTCCTGCACGTTCTGCCATCTGGCCTACAGCACGATTCTGATCCAGACGAGTCATAGCAGTAAACTGTCTTGATGGAATGCCTGGTGCGTTAGCGCAGGCGATTAGCGCATTGGTGTTACATGGGTTACCCACAGTAATCACCTTCACATTACGTGAAGCCACAGCATCGATTGCCTTTCCTTGACCTACAAATATGGGTCCGTTGGCGGCAACTAAGTCTGCTCGATCCATGTCCTTGGTTCTCGGTCGAGAACCAACGAGGAAAATTGCATCCGCATCATTAAACGCAACCTCTGCATTATCTGTGCCAATAATATCGTGAACCAAAGGAAATGCCGAGTCTCTTAGTTCCATTATCACACCATCGAGGCGTTGCATTCCAGGGGGGATCTCCAATAACTGAAGAATTACCGGTTGATTAGCTCCAAAACAATCACCACTTGCGATACGCCACAATAACGCATATCCAATGTTTCCAGCTGCTCCTGTGACTGCTACTCGTATCGCTGCTTGATTTGCCATACCTAAAGGTGTGAATCGGTTATCTATGACGGTTGCCCTAACAAAAACGGATGGTTGAAGTATCAAATCTTTAATTTCTTTTTATGGATTCAAGGGCTCGCCCCTTACTTGCATTAGTACTTTTGATTCCAGCACCGAGTATTGGAGTACTTGCAAACGGTCTACTCGCTGAGTCAAATACAGCATCATTCGCATTTCTTGGTCTTGCAATCTGGGCATTATGCAAAGTTTGGATTTTCGGTTTCCCTGCAATTTGGCACATTCGAATTGATGGAGGCGAACGAGGATATTCTCTTTTGGCAGAAGGTTCAGGTTTTCGCCCTTGGGCAGAAGGGTTTGGTTTGGGGCTTGTTCTTTCCTTAATTTTACTAATTACATTCTTGATTGCTCGTCCTTATGTAGATCTAGATAATTTGGGGGAATCAATACGTGCAGTTGGTCTTGATTCTTGGTCAATGGTAATTCCAGCCATTCTGTTCTGGGTTTTTGTTAACAGTGTAATTGAGGAATATGTTTACCGGTGGTTCATTACAGAACAGGCGTCCGGTCTATTCGGCGGAGACCCTCTTCGTTCGGGGGCATTATCGGTCTTTGCATTCACCCTCCATCATTTTGTTGCCGTAGCATTGGTTGCTCCAGTTTGGATTGCACTACTTGCTGCTTCTGCAGTAGGTATTGGAGGAGTTGGATTTTCATGGCTTTATCATCGACATAATTCCATTTGGCCCGCATGGGCATGTCATGCTGTTCTCGATGTTGTTGTCTTTGGAGGAGTGGCTTGGATTGCTTTGGTGGCCACTTGAGAATCAATTGGCGAGGCATAGGGTTCAAGTGCCGAATTCCGGTGGCAAGAACATCTTGTTGATGGGGTATTAATGATGGATTATGTTGTGCTATTGAAGCAGGTTCCTAAACCGAAGGAAATGAGGGTGACTGCTGAAGGTACACTCGACAGGGCATCGGCCCCCAGCCAGATCAATCAAGACTGTCAGCATGCACTTGAACTAGCACTTTCGTTGAAAGATGCATACGGGGGACGTGTGGTAGTTGTTTCAATGGGTCCTCCTAATTTCCAAATGTCTCACATTACCGCATTAGAACGAGGT
>JASLJW010000067.1 GCA_030747885.1 Candidatus Thalassarchaeaceae archaeon | reverse complement strand
TTTTCTGCCACATATTCCATTTCTGCATTTAACAATCTAGCATGTTGAACTGCAGAGACAACGTTTCCAGTACCCGCCTCCCCCTTTGTTCGTATCATGGCCGCGCCTTCGACTATTCGTCGAACTGCTTCTGCCATATTTGTGCAACCGCAAACAAATGGAACAGTGAAATTTTTCTTAGCAATATGGAAAAAAGGATCTGCTGGCGTTAAAACTTCAGATTCATCGATCATATCTACTCCCAAATGTTCTAGCACTCGAGCTTCATCTTCATGGCCGATTCTTGCCTTTGCCATTACTGGAATTGATGTGGTTTCCATAATTTCTCTAATCATGTCGGGATTGCTCATTCTTGCTACCCCCCCATCTGAACGAATATCCGCTGGAACTCGTTCAAGTGCCATTACTGCGGTGGCTCCCGAGTCTTCTGCAATTTGCGCTTCATTTGCATTGACTACGTCCATGATGACTCCTCCTTCTTGCATTTGAGCGAAGCCACGCTTCACAAGTTCAGTTCCGTGATTAAGCGTAGTAATGTCTACCATTTTTTCCACCAACCAATATGAATCGGGCTACTAATCGGCAAGAACTGGAGAGTCACCTGTTGCAATCTCTAAATTAGGTGATTCATCTTCGTTACGATCAATCCATTCTTCTTCGTCCGCAGGAACATCAGAATCTGCAAAAATTGCTTCTACAGGGCATTCTGAAACACAAGCAGCACAATCAATGCATTCATCCGGATCAATAACCAGATAGTTATCCGCTTCGCGAAAAGCCTCTACTGGGCATACCGCCACACAATCTTGGTATTTGTGGTCAACACATGCACTCGTAACTACGTGGGTCATGTATGTTCGTAGAAGTGAACACTTTTCAAGATGTGTGTTAATCTTGGATACTTAACAGATGTTTTTGAAATGCATTATTGTGAATTTATTGCATTTTCAATACAGGAGATTGCATTTTCTTTTACTGATTGCCCCGGATATACCTCAAGTTTAACCTGAACTTTCACACAAGGTTCTCGTCTTCTAGGATCTGAAATCTGTTTATTTCCACAGCACAGTTCCGCTAGATCAAGTCGAAAATGTAGAACATTCCGCTCATCTATCCTATCAAGAATATTGCCTTCTAGTAGCCTTTCAAGTACTTCGGCGCCTAACATGGATAACCCCCTACGCGCATCTGCTTTGCGATTCAGTTCAATTGTGATATTGGTTTGGGGTGCCCCATGCCATGATCGTTCAGATTTCTCATCGATTTTTGTATCTTGAGGTACTAGAATATGCAATGCTTCTCTAATGGTGGGCAAATCATCTATGCCACTGCAATGCGCCCTAAATTCAAGCCGATGTACCCCCATGGGCATTACTGGACATGTTCATGATATCAGTTTGACCGATTGAAATGCTCATAGATTTCGATTTTGATACTAGGGGGGCGTTCAAATACTGGTTGTAAGTCGGCGACGGTGCAAGAGGCTTAGACCCGGCACGATTGGAGTAGTTCACATGGCAGCGAAAACCGCGAAGTCACGTACAGCTGCCCGTAAGTTGAGGGACAAGTGGAAGTCCAAGCGTTGGTACTCAATCCGAGCTCCTCGTAACCCATATTCATTCAAAGTAATTGGAGAGACATTATCTGAAAATCCAGATAATGTAATTGGCAGAATTTTTGAAGTTACTCAAAATGAGATGGATAACGATTTCACACGGATGCACGTAAAACTTCGATTCCGAGTGACTGAAGTTCTGAACCAGGATGCAATCACCGAGTACATTGGCCACGAGGTCCAACGAGATCATTTCCGAAGACAGGTGCGTAGAAATCGTGGAATGGTCGACATGGTTGTTGACGTAGTAACCAAGGATGGTTTCTATGTTCGATTCAAGCTTGTAGTTATCTCACCGAGGAGAATCAAATCAAGTTTGAAGACGGCGATTCGAAATATTGTGAAGGATATGCTGTTCAAAACAGCGTCTTCTACAACATGGCTTAAGATGCAGTCTGTTATCTTGGATGGTTCTTTAGAGAACGATGTAAAGGATGCATGTATGTCCATTCATTCTGTTCGTTCAGTTGTATGTCATAAGACAGAACTTCGTCAATCAGGTGTGTTCGTTGATGATGGTCCTACCTTGGATGAGATCCATGCCGAAGAAGCAAGACAGAAGGCGGCTCAGAAGGAATCTGAAACGTCCTCTGTTGCTGAAGACGTGCTTGTAGCAGCAGAGGCTGGCGAGGCCATCAGTGAGATTGCTGATGAAGACTCATCCTCTGAAAGCGAAGAAGAAGTCACTGAATCTGCTGAAGAATCGTCCGCTGAAGATGTTGATTACGGATCCATGACTGTGGCAGCTCTCAAAGAAATACTCAAGGAGAAGGGACTTCCAGTATCTGGCAAGAAGGCTGAACTTATTGAACGCCTGAATGGTGCTTAACTTCCGCAAGTGCCAAACCCATGCAATCAATCCGGACGTCATGGCAATGTTGTGTTTACTCGCAGGTACTGGGATGCGAGAACTAATTTCGTCGTTTCCTGCAAACCCGAATTGGACCATAGAATCTGATGAAAAAATCCGCGTAAGTAGTCCTTGGGGAGAGGTCCCGGCAGATATTCTCACTATTTCTGACCCAGAAGGTGAAACTCATCGAATATCCATGATTCAAAGACATCATGGGAATGGAGTTGTAACACCTCCACACATGATTGAACATAGAGCCAATGTTCATGCAGCATCTAGTTTTAGTCCAGAAGTTGTAGTGAGCATAAATTCAGTTGGTTCATTACGTTCAGATTTCCCACCAGGGAACATAGGTTTGGCTGAACAAACCATTGATTTTACTGGAAGAGTATGGACATTCCATGATGATGATGCATCACATGCAGACATGACCTCTCATTTTGATTCTGAAATATCTGATGTAGCAAGTAATGCATTACTTGAGTCACAAGATTCTGTCCCTCGGCTTGTTGTTGCACAAATGACTGGCCCTCAATTTGAGACCTCAGCAGAGATTGAGGCGTTATCTAGACTTGGGGCAGATGCAGTAGGTATGACACTTACAGCAGAGGCAAAACTGGTTGCTGAATTAGGATTGAAACATGTGGGATTGAGTGTTTCATCAAATTGGGCTGCGGGGCGAACTCCTGGTGATTCTGCTGCTGAGATTGATCATCATGCAGTAGAAGGATTGGCATCCAAAGTACATGCTAGGCTTTGGGGTGCAATCTTATCCATTCTCGTTCATTGAATAGTTGGTGCTAGTACCGGGATTTGAACCCGGGTCGACGGATCGAGAACCCGTCATGATGGACCACTACACTATACCAGCAGTAAATTGGTCGAGCCACATTGTGTATTTGAATACAACCAATCTGAAACTGAAAGTGAAAATAGCAAAAATGGCACATACACATTCTATTACAATTTCACTTTCAGTTTGCTCTCTTTTTCGGCACTTCATATGCTCCCCGTTGATGTAGAGGCATGAACGAGAAGAACTCATTCAATGAACGAACGAATCGAATCGTGGGGCTATCTACATTGGTATGCCTTGATGAATCGACTGAATGTTATGATGTAGGGCTAGTCAGTTCTACTGGCCGAGTTAATGGAGCACCCAAGTCGAGATTAGCAGGCATTATTGGAGGCGTCAGTATAGATTCTCCAGTGCCTGCTAGTTGGATCAGTCTTCATCGACGCGCAAATCCCCGTGCACAGGAGGTGCAATAAATGGCCAGGACCAAACGTTTGCGAGAAGAAGTAAGACGTATGTTAGCTGAGAAAGGAGAGGCAAATACAGTAGAGATATTTGATCATCTTAATGCTCGCTTTTCATGGGGTGCAACCATGAATCAAGTAGGAAACATTCTTGCTAAAGATCGTCGTTTTGAGAAAGTAGGTCACGTTAGAGATTTTTTCCGAGGTGGACGTTATACTGTTTGCATTTGGTCACTACGTGGCGATATAAATCAAGCAGAAGCTTGAGCGTATCGATGAAATGCAATTACCTATTCGCGTAATGCAATGGATGCCAGTTCGATTGCGAAATTGGTACGCCTACCCAATGTTTTGATTGGTTTTTTTGCAGTGTTACTTGGTGGTTTGTTAGCCGGTGCTTCAAGCACAGATCAGTGGATAGTAGTTAGTCTGCATTCTATTTCAGTGGCAGGATTCATGTCGGCATGGAATGTATACAACGATTTGATGGATGTTGAGGGAGATCAGATCAATCATCCAAATAGGCCACTTGTTTCAGGTAGAACTTCACATTCAACAGCTAGGATAATAGCTATGATGTCATTGATTATTTCGATATTCGGCTTACTTGCCGCTGCTGCCTGGGTTTCATTCACAGAAGGGGACCTTTCTGCTTGGTTGCCATCATTACCGATTTGGTTCCTAGCTCTTATTTTGATGATTCACTATGAGTTTGAAGGAGAGCATAGTCTTAGACTCAAGCACAAGGGATTGCCTGGGAACCTTGCAGTTAGCCTACTGGTTGGGATAGTCATCGTTTTTGGGGCCGCCGCAGTTGGTGATGCTACCAATCCACTTGTTTTATGCGTTGGACTTTCTGCTTTCTCCATTAATAGTGCGAGAGAGATAATCAAGGATGTAGAGGATATGGACGGTGATGTAAATCGAGAGACCTTGTCTATGAAGATTGGATCAAATCAGGCAAGAATTGTTGCATGGTTGATGACATTAATTGGGTTCGGATTACTTTTCTTACCCTTTGGTCTTGATTTGTTGCCCTCTGGTTTTTTGATTGCAATGGTCCCTTCAATCCTCACATTAATTGCAGCGAAACCACATATTCACAGTGGAAATGATCATTCTGCTCAAAGGATGTTACGTCTTGCAATGCTTTTGGGGCTTATCGGTTTCGGTATTGCATCTGTATTGAATGATGTTCTCATTCAATGAAGTTCTGAAAATGCTTCCCATGCTACAGGATGTATCAAGAAGGTCATTACTGACATTTGTGCCCACATTCGATTTTCTGCTTGGTCAAAGACAACGGAGTTACTAGAGTCGATTACTCCATCTGTCACTTCTTCACCTCTATGGGCTGGAAGGCAATGCATGAAAATGTAATCGTGATCCGCATGTGCGACTAGTTCTTCATTTACCTGGAAATTATCAAACGCTTTCATCTTGTCTTTCATGTGTTCTTCTCCCATTGAAATGAACACGTCCGTATAGATGACGTTTGCATCTTTTACTGCTTCTATAGGGTCATGCGTTAGCTTGATTTCTCCACCTGAATCATTCGCCAGAATTCTAGCTCGATTTACTACATCTTCATTGGGTTCAAATCCCTTTGGAACTGCATAATACATTTTCATTCCTAGTGCTGCAGCGCCTAGCATTAGGTCATGCAATACATTATTCCCATCACCTACCCATGCAACCTTCACTTCTGAGACATCGTCAAAATTTTCTAGAATCGTCATCATATCTGCAGCTGCTTGACAGGGGTGATGTAGGTCAGATAATGCATTAATTACTGGAACACTTGAACCATTGGCCAACAGTTCAACATCAGAATGAGCAAAGCATCGATACGTAATTGCACCAAGGTATCTTGAGAGAACTGCTGCAGTGTCTTCAATTGATTCAGATTTTCCTAATTGAATATCTCCTTTCAGAAGAGTTAGTGGATTCCCTCCTAATTTGTCGATACCCACTTCAAATGAAACTCTCGTTCTTGTTGATGGTTTTTCATAGATTGAACCAATAGTCATCCCATGTAACGGCATGAATTCGTCGAATAATCCATCATCTTGTTTTGCAGCAATGCCCCATTGAATTATACTTCGCAATTCTTCAGGAGTAAAGTCATCTATTGCCAGTAAATCTCTTTTCGAATCCATTTAGTTTCGCTCCTCGTCTAGGTCAGAAGCAAATCCATCTCTCATGTCTGCCATTCCTCCGAAAATATTCTGGACAAACGATAAAACATCAGCGAGTCCTTCTTCATGTTCAGATGATAGTGGAACTAGGCCTGGAATAATTGATGCATCTTGCATGGTTCTGAGTTGAGCTATGGCAAATTCTACTCTTTGTGCAGTAGCAGTGTCGCGTGTCAATCTATTCTGTGATTCTTCATACAAATCTGCTTCAAGAACAT
Source organism: Candidatus Thalassarchaeaceae archaeon (assembly GCA_030747885.1). Taxonomy (GTDB): domain Archaea; phylum Thermoplasmatota; class Poseidoniia; order Poseidoniales; family Thalassarchaeaceae; genus MGIIb-N2. Next base: position 11,761 of record JASLJW010000067.1, on the reverse strand, counting down.
CAAGTCGTTCCCCCCATTCTAGAATTTTTTCTAGTATTTCAGGTTCTAGTAAATCAGCTTTAGAAAGATAGTTTGCAGTTGGCAATCCTAGTCTAAATTGAACAATATTTGAGAGTAGCATTTGAGAAACAAATCCTGATGGTGTTTGAGATAACATAGGATCAAAGAGGAAGGCGAGCGCAGCACGTCCTTGTCCTAATACATCTACAAGATGATTAGATGCTTCTCGAAATGCGAATAATTCAACTTGTCCAGGAGTATCGATAATCAACATGTCTCCTGAAAGTCCTTCTAATTCATCCATTATTTCATCCGCTTGTGCAGCGACCAAATCCGCTGCCAAAATCTGCGCTCCATTCGGGCCTAAATCATACCGATCCATTACTTCAGCAAGTGATATGAGGTCTCTTACATCGAATTCAGGATCATAATGGACTCTTTCAGCACCTGGATCAAGGTTTATTGTCAATGCATCAATTTCTAGAAATCTCGCCCATCTTTGGAATGATGTAACTAAGGAACTCTTTCCAGCGCCTGCGGTCCCGACTACGAACAAAACTGGAGGAGTGGTGCCATCTGAATTCGTCATATTGTATCTTCAACCGTCACGGTTCTTCAAGCATTGGGGGGTAAATTACGTTGAATGTTGGAACATGACAGATTGTACTATGCAGCAGAATGGTTATACAACCAACGAGTCTGTTAGCGCTTAGCGCACCTGCTAATCAATGGAGTTGAATTGAATGAGCGACGAAGAAACACCCCCTATGCCACCTGGAATATCTGCCCCCCCTATGCCACCTGGAATGCCCCCTGCACCGCCTGGAATGCCCCCTGCACCTCCAATGGATGCGCCCCCTGCGCCACCTGGTATGCCCCCTGCTCCTCCAATGGATGCGCCCCCCGCGCCACCTGGTATGCCCCCTGCTCCTCCAATGGATGCGCCACCCGCGCCACCAATGATGGATGCGCCACCTGCCCCTCCAATGGATGCGCCACCTGCGCCACCAATGATGGATGCGCCACCTGCTCCTCCAATGGATGCGCCACCCGCGCCACCAATGATGGATGCACCACCTGCACCTCCAATGGATGCGCCACCTGCACCACCAATGATGGATGCACCACCTGCTCCGCCTGAGATGCCTCCTGCTCCTCCTGTTGAGGATGATTTGTTAGGGGATCTTGGTGCATCACTTGCAGCTGATTTACTGGCACCTACTACAGAAGATACAGACGTTGAAGACGTAGACGTTGAAAATGTAGAAGAAGATAGTGAAGAGGATTCAGACGTTCAGGTTTCTGATGCCCTTGATTCAATGAGTATTGATTCTGAACCCGTAGATGCTGGTTCAATGAATGACCCGTTAAGTGTCCCTACAGCAGATCATACTGGCGCACGTGTTAGACCATTGAATGTGGTTGATGGCATTATTGGCGATAAATTATCAGTTCATCTTCATGAGGTGGAGAAAACATCTGTTTCATCTGATGGCACTGTGCTGAAGCAATCTGTAGAAGGTTCTCTTGCTTTACAAAATCCTAGTGAGAAGGACCGTCTTTGGGACCTAGATATTTATCTCGATGGCAATGATCACACTGATTTGGATCCTCATATCAAGATGAGGGAACTTGAAGCTGGTTCTGATGAATCGTTCAATTATTCCGTCAAAGGACCTCAGATGCTGAAGATTTCAGAAGTTGTAGATACACACCCTGAGAGAGATCAGAAACCGTCAGCCTCTCTTTCACATTCAGAAGAAGCAGTACCTGTTACTGTTAAGGTCACTTTGGAGAATACCTCATCTTGTGTTTTGAATAATGTCACTGTAACAAAATCAGTCCCATCTCAATTCACGTATGTTGAAGGTGATGCTTATGATCTTGAAGGTTCAAACTTGGTATGGAATGTAGGCAGCCTTTCTGCAGGTTCTAGTATTTCTTTGGATTTGAGTGCCTCAGTTATTGCTGATGCGGTAGGGTCTTTCGATGCAGGAGTAACCACTGCTACGTATGATGCAGACGCGACACTTTCTGGCATGAATTTCGTTGAAGTAGACAGTTGTGCAAAGTGTTTCTCTTACATGAATGCAAATGAGGGAGAACGACCAGATACATGGAGTTGCCAAGCGGTGTTTGAGAACAAGTCATCATTTGCGGTAGACTTGGTATTACTTCGAGTGAATGTAGCAGGGGAAGATGAACCGTTATTCGACATAGTTGATGTCCCAGAAGATGTAAGGCCAAGTGGGCGTTGGGAAAGTGATGAGAAGCATGTTGATTCAAGAGATCAGCCTAATTTCAGTCAAGAATTGACATACAGTGTAATTCCAAAGGCGATTCGAACGACATCTGGAACACTGACTATGGAACCTACCATGTTGAGTGTTTTAGAAGCCGAAGTTACCAAGGCAATGGATCTTGCAGTTCTGAAGTCATACAGAGAAGCTGATGTAAATGTAGAATTAAAGGTCAGCAATACAGGTAGCGCAACCATCAATTTGATGCGAATCACTGATGATGTCCCAGGACTTTTCACAACTCCGGAATCAGAATCCATTAGTATCGATATTGATGGAGATGCTTTGTTACCTGAAATGTTCAAGGTAGAAGTAAAGGATGGAGTATCCATTGAAGAAACTCATCTTTCTCCTGATGGTGCTGGTAGTACTCTAAGAATTACAGTTGGGACAAAGGGGCCAATAGGTCTTGAATCAAATTCAACACTTCGAGTTTCATACAAATTGAATGCTCCTGACCCTAGTCCAGAAAACAACCTTGTTGCTGCCCCTGTACGAGTAGATTTCAGTGCAGAGAAAACTGGCCCAATTACAACTAGGGGTGCAGAAGATGTCCCTACATTACGGGTAAGTCACAAACGTAGGAAGTTCAACACTGGGAAGCAGGTTTTCCCGGCTGGAGGTGCTGGAAGATACGAGGTACTTGTGATGTTCCATAACCAATCTGATACTGCACTTGAGGATTTGACGATTCACGACATTATTCCTCATGGATTTGAATTGAAGAGTACACGTATTGATTCAAGCATGGGCAATGACCACGATACCTCTAACGCTGCTGAGGATCACGAACAAGGAACCAAGGTTGTTTGGAATATTGGGGTAATTGAGAAGGGTGAGAGAATTGAGATTATGTATGAGATTTTAGGTGATTCTGATGCAGAGTACGATGTAAAATCTGCCCAACAGTTCCATGGCGCTGTTTTCGGTGATGAGATTGATGAGGATTTCAATAATCAATCACCTGCATTAATTGTAGAAGAAAATGAAAGCGCAGATGATTCTGAAGAAGAGGCTGCTGAAGAAGAGGCAACTGAAGAAGAAGCACCTGCTAAGGAAATGGGATTCTCTGATAATGTCTTGAATCAAGTCATGAAGAAGTTTAGTATTGAGGATAGAGAAGGTTTCATTTCGCATGCAGCAAACTTTGATCATGATGGTAATAATTATCTGAATAAGACTGAATTGACGAATGCTGCAGAAGCTTGGGAATCTTCAGAAGAGGTTGCTGAAGAAGAGGCTGCTGAAGAAGAGGCTGCTGAAGAAGAGGCTGTTGAAGAAGAGGCTGCTGAAGAAGAGGCTGTTGAAGAAGAGGCTGCTGAAGAAGAGGCTGCTGAAGAAGAGGCTGCTGAAGAAGAGGCTGCTGAAGAAGAGGCTATTGAAGAAGAGGCTGCTGAAGAAGAGGCTGCTGAAGAAGATAATCAGGATTCATTGATGGATGCTATGATGTCCAAGTTGATGGAGGATTCATTCACAGGCGGCGAAGAAGATTTAGTTGCACCTCCTGCACCTCCAATGGATGCACCACCTGCTCCACCTGGAATGCCACCGGCACCTCCAATGGATGCACCACCTGCTCCACCTGGAATGCCACCGGCCCCTCCAATGGGTGCACCACCTGCTCCACCTGGAATGCCACCGGCCCCTTCATCGAATTGTCCAATCTGTAATGCTGAAAATCCAGCAGGGAGCTCGATGTGTGGGACCTGTTCTTACACATTTTGATTTGAACGGATTTTCAGGGTAATATTGACCGAATGGTTCATGCGACTTCCTCAGAGGAAATGACTGTGGCCGGCCCTACTGAAGAGCCTGAAGTCCAGATGGGACAGATGTTGACTCCATTGCTAATGTTAGTCGTGATGTCCTTTTTCATTTTCATTCCATCTGTACGTGAGACATTATCTGTTGTTGCAGGTTCAGTCGTTGAACCCATGATTCCATTTCACAAGACATTGTTTGTTCCTACAGTAATGATTCTAGGTACAGTTATCATGTTTGTTAATACACTAATCCGTTCGTTTTTCATGGATCCAGTCATGCAAGCACATTTCAATCACCGAAATAAGCAATTGCGTAGCATGTTGCAGGAGGCGAGGGTGGAACGAAATACTAGTCGTATGGATAAGATTTCGAAAATTCAACAGCGTTTGATGCCTGAACAAATGAAAATGCAGATGGCGATGATGCGTCCCATGATGTTCACGATGGTTTTCATCTTCGGGATATTTGGCTGGATGTACACGAATGTGGAAAATTTCCGAGTTGATCATGTAAGTTTGCCGTGGTTGCCTCAATGGGGAATGAATGAGAGAGTAATGTGGATTTTTCCTGCTTGGGTCTTTGTTTACATTAGCCTAAGTGCTCCTTTCGGTAGAATTCTAGATCGTCATATCAGGTTATTACGTTACAAGACCCATCCTCTAATTGTAGCTGGTAAAAAAATCCCAGAGCCATTGTTGGCAATGTTGAAGGATTCAGGAAAAGGGTCACGAACATCATCACGGACACAACGTTCTCAAAGAGGTGGAAAGAAATCGAATTCTGGCTTCAAAGGTAAAAAAAGTACAGGTAATCAGATTATTTCATCTTCAGTTGTGGAAGGTTGTTGTCCAGTTTGTGCATCAGATGATCTTTCTAGGGGGAAAGCAGGACATCTTCGATGTGGAGTTTGTTGGGAGAGTTTCAGGCCCTGAGGCGATTCCATGGTACGTGTAACCATTAGTGGCCTTCCTGGTTCTGGAACCTCTACGCTTGTAGGGGGAATATGTGAATCATTGAACTGGACTGCATTGAATGGTGGAGATGTTTTTCGAGCCGAAGCCAGCAGCAGAGGGCTTTCAGTTTCTGCATTCTCAGAGTTATGTAAAAATGATCATTCAGTAGATCGAGAATTAGATGAACGCCTCATAGAGGCGATGAAAGATTCCTCAGGCCCTGAAATTGTAGAATCAAGACTTGCAGGATGGTGGGCATATAGGAATGAATTAGACAGTCTTCGAATTTGGATTGAAGTAGATTTAGATGAACGTCTTAGGAGAGTGGCTAAGAGGGAAGGTGACGATGTGAAAAGAATCGAAGAATCGTTGATTCGAGAAGAGGCAGACCGACAGCGTTACACCGGATTGTATGGAATCGATATACTATCCATGGAACCGTACCACCTTGTTGTTGATGGTTCGCAATCGAATGAGCGCGACGTACTTGAGATAGTTCTTAGTGCGTTGGAAGAACAGAATTTTTCGGAGGGATGAATATGGCTCAAACTATTATTGATTCAAATGCAGTTACTGATTCTAACCATGGCGCCCCTGTTTGGCATAGGTCACTTGAAGATCGTCTTGATGCAGGCTTGATTCTTATCGATAAACCATCAGGCCCTACGTCTCATCAGGTTGCTGCTTGGGCCAAGGATATTCTTGGAATTAATCACCTTGCACATGGGGGCACCCTAGACCCCTTTGCTACAGGCCTTCTTACATTGATGACTGGTAGAGCTCGTAGATTGACTTCACAGGTTCTTGGACATGATAAGGAGTATGTTGGAGTACTGAAAGTTGGGGGAGAAGCGGACATGGATTCCCTTCGTGATGCAATTCATACCCTTCGTGGTGAAATTTACAATGTTCCACCTTCAGAATCTGCTGTAAAGGTTCAAGTTCGAACTCGCAGGATTCGTTCCTTCGAAGTTTTGGATTCTGTTGAAAGGTTAGCTTCAATCCGAGTTGCTTGTGATGCTGGCACATATGTGCGAACACTAGCTAGAGACCTTGGTCTAATGATAGATGCCCCGATTAAATTGGTTGAATTACGTCGGACACGTTCTGGTCGATTTACAGAGGATCATTGTGTTCCTATGGAGGATTTAGTTGATGCAGTTCACCTTTGGAAGAACATGGGGGATGCTTCAGCAATGCTTCGCTTGGTTTCACCCATTGACGTTCTCATGAATGGCCGTTCTGGATTGGTAATCAAGGACGGTGCAGTCGCTGCAGTAACTCATGGGGCTCCATTGACGAGGCCTGGCATTCAAGCCATAGAGGGCGATTTTGAATCAGAAGATGAAATTGTATTGTGGAGTATGAAGGGAGAAGTTGTAGCTTTAGCCACAGCCACTAGAGGAACAGCTGAAATCCCCGGCATAAATGTCGGAGAGGTTGCAAAGCCTTCCCTTGTGCTCCTTCAGTCTAATGTCTATCCGCGACAATGGCGCGGAGATGAGACAACTAACTGAGTTCAAAGGCTTCGTAAACCCATTCCTCCGTTTCCACTCTAAAGAGTAGTTTTTGCATTTCCTTCACACACCCGCCTCCCCGTCCAAGGACTTCGAGGCATCCTTTCGTTCGATGAACCTAATATCAAGTTTAATGCCATTTTTTGCATTATCCGCCAACCGCATATCGATATGTACTCGAATCGATCATCTTATTTTTGAACGTTCATTTGGTGATTCATGCGGCCTTTCAATTCTTTTTGGGCCTAGTAATAATGCAGCAGCAGCTAGTGCCACAATCGCAATTGAGAGTATTAGGAGAGGGCTCCCTCCTCCCTTTTGTTCATCGTCAATAGTTGGTTGCACATCAGTTCCTGAATTGGTCACACTGATTGTTAGTGAATCCTGATTATTCGTTTCATCTAATTCGTCAATCAAATTATTTGCATCAGCATTCGCGGTCATGGTTATCATTTCATTACCTGATGCCGACCAATAACAGAAAACAGTTCCAAGTCCTCCCGGGGATATCGATGGAATGGTATCCCCTGGAAGAGATACATCTCCTACATTGCATTCAACGCCTACAGATGTTGCTTCAATATCTCCTGTATTTCTTACGAGAATTCTGAATGAAACTAACTCGCCATTTTCGATAGAAATGGGTTCGGTTAATGTTTGATCACCTAATATCGCATCTATGCTTTCAATAGAAAGATCGGGACTTGAAGTTGAGATAACTTCGATGGTTTGGTTGATTCTTGTTTCTTCATCTTCAATCATTAAGGTCACGAATGTTTGTCCTGAATCAGATGGTGCTAGGGTAAGCATCCACTGATTTGCATCACAGCAATTTTGCACCGTTGCCCACGTCCGGTCTGTTGTAATCGTAAGTGATGATGAATCTACATCATTTATGTTCAATAAAATCTCATATGGTGATCCCACTTCAATGTAAACAGATGTGGGAAGTCCAGAAATTTCAGGAGAATCATTAATCTCGTTCACGTTTACATTAATTTGATCAATCCAAGTATTTCCTCTCTGGTCGGTCACTAATACGTCAACAGTAACAGACCCACTCTTCTCAAGTTGTGGCATAAGCAATATTTCATCACCCACAACGCTTGAAGAAACGATACTAGGGTCACTCGAGGAAACTGAAATCGCAAGTTCTGATAATGGTGTAATATCATCAGTACAGTAATATCTGAATGGTATATATCTGCCAGGATCATCTTCGTTGAAGTTTTGGTCATCTAAGTTCTGGCATTGTGGATTCTGATCGAATTCAACTATGTATCCTCCATTAATCGTCATCGATTCTATTACTATTGAAATATTTTCAGGAGTCCCATCTGATGACCACTGAAAACGGCTTCCTATTCCTATTTCCAATGCTTCACCATCTGCTCCCAATAAATGCCCGACAGGTACCGTAAATGTGCTATTTGTCGATGTGATGGGAACCTCCTCGACCAAGCTACCTCCTACAGCGAATCTAAGAGTTGAGATTGCAGACACAAGTCCACTATCGTTTCCTTCAATATGGTACGAGACTTGTAAGCTAGGGTCGTTTATGTCGATTCTGAGTTTAGATACACATCCATCAATTATGTTCACTTTAACGTCGATTGAATCATGGTTGATTCCAATGGGCGTGCCCTCAAGGAATGTTGTCCATGTTGTGTCTCCGGATTCTCTTATTTGAATCGAATAATTACCTACCCCTGTAAGGTGAATACGCCCCCATTGTTGGTTGTATGGTCGTTCAATCTCGTTCAATTCCCATGTTCCAGGATTACTAGATATGGGTTCTAATCCACATGATGAAACAGTTAATCCATTTGTTTCCCCAGATAGGTAATCGAAGTCTAAAATTGGGAAATCTAGTGCTTCAGTAGTATGCAGGGCAGTAGTGGTTTCGAAAGCGTACCATGGGGACTGATGTAAGGCGAGAACTGCAACTGCATCAAGTTGTATTTCGGAATCATCTATATTATTCACAGAAACATAGTCAACCAAAACTTCGGTTTGAGAAATATCAGCCCATGTCCATGGATCATTTTCATCATATAGAGGCAATGATAGTGGAGAAGATTGTGTATATTCTGTAGGGCCAAATGTATGCCTAATCGTGTGGAGGAGAAGCGGGCCGTCTCCACGATTAACAATGAAACGAACTTCATCATCATCCAAAATATCTGGAATTGTTAGGATTAGATTCAAACTAGCATTTAGCAGAGTATTCGTCGTAGTTGTCCCATGATCAAATCCGGAGACTTTGATATCGGGGCCTTTGGAAACAGCAACACCTCCATCGGGGATTCCAGTAGCTGCATTCGAACCTGTGGATGAAGTCGAAGACCATGCAGTAGAAGTCGCAGTGTTTTCTGGTCTTGAATGCGAAATTATGAGCCCTGTTTCATCTACTGCGATTGATGTATATTGTGCTGGGCCTGAATCATTAAGGCTTGACCCTAGTGTCCATAAGGAGGCATTATACAGAGTGCTGCTAGGCATTAAATCAACAGGATCCGCCTTAACGATAGTAACCGCGTGGATAGGTTGGGCACAGGAAATCAATAGAATTGAAATGCCAATCAAACATGCTCCCCTCCGCGCCTCCATGATTGCACAGGTGGTCGATTCTCCTTCAATCCGATGGTATGTTGAGTGTTAATGGATAGGAACGCTTGATAAGTCGCCTTCGGGTCGTAAATTTGCTTCATGGCTGTGGTGGTGTAGCGGTTAGCACGATAGGTTGTGGTCCTGTCAGCCCGGGTTCAAGTCCCGGCCACGGCCCCATTTCTTTACTTGGGTTAGTTATTCCTCACCGACGTATTCGGTTACTCTGAGTCCCATCCCACCTCGTCTTGATGGTCTTTTCATAATTTTATTCAGTTTTAGGTGGACATGTTTCTCAAGATCAATTTCCATAGCTAATGCGTTTCCAAGAGTTAAAATGAATAAATCTGAAAGTTCTTCAGCCACTTCTTCCTTAGGTTTTCCCTTTGTAATCGCAGCACTTAATTCACCCAACTCTTCAACGGTTAATGAGATTCTATATCCCATGTCGTGCCCATTATTTTCCGGATTTGCAAAATCGTGCTTATGGTGAAATTTCGCCACCCGAGCCATCATTGTAGACCATAATCCATCAGGGCTGTATTCCTCCCCCAATCCATTTTGAATTGGGTGTTCCATCCAATCATCCACACTTCGCATCCTGTCCATGATGTGCCATGTTGGAACAAGGCCTTTGAACGAAGCGATGGGTTTCAAATCCATTCGAATGTAATCGCCATGAAGTAGATTGTACAAACCAATAGTGGAGTTAATACTAGATATGTTCTAATTTTCTTCCAAAATGGAATTTTTTCTAATTTTTCTCCAATATTTTCCGATATTGCTTCACCTGCAGCATAGGCCAATTGACTTGTGATTTCCACAGGCATGGAAAAACGAATTGTTTCTTGTACATAATTACCATGATTCAAAATCTTAAATTATTGAATTCTACGGTTGTTTGTTGGGGAGCGGATGCTGAGAGGTCACCATGTGGTGACGACCCATTGACCTGATTCGGTTAATGCCGACGGAGGGAAAAAATATGGATTTAAATTTAGCATACGTATTGATGATTGCAACTCTTGGTTTTTTTGGATATGTAGGGTATCATGCAGTAACTAAGAAAGAACTTGAGCAAGATGAATTTCTCTCAGCCCGTGGAAGTCAAAGTTCGTTGAGAATTGGTTTGAGTCTATTTGCATCTGGGATGGGGATTTGGATTCTTTTTGGCCCTTCAGAGGTTGGTTATTGGGGTGGTTTCTGGGATGTTGTAGGTTATGCAGTTTCTGCTTCGACTCCATTTCTCCTTCTAGCATATGTCGGGCCAATGATTCGTAAACGATTACCTGAGGGGGTAACTCTGGCGGATTATGTTCGAATGAAGATCGGCCGTCCGATGCAAATCTATGTGGGGATAATTTCAGTCATTTACATGTTCACTTTTCTTTTCGCGGAATTCACTGCCATTGGAAAAGCAATGTTCGTTCTTAGTGGCATGAACCCCCTCATCCCTATGCTAGCAGTGGGTGCTGTGACCACTGCTTATACTGCATACGGCGGTTTACCTGCCTCACTACAGACTGATCGATTCCAAGCATGGGTTGTTTTGTGGTTAATTTCAGTTCTATTTCTCATTCTGTTTGTAGGTGATATTGGTACTATTATTTCAGATGCAAAGGCATACAACCCGGAAGGAGAAATGAATTGGAGTATTGGGAGTATGTCTTACATGGAATCGTTTTCTTCCGGACTTGCATTGGTTGTTGCAATCACTGCAGCCGAGATGTTTTCCCAGGGTAATTGGCAACGAGCATGGGCTTCAGAAAATGACGATGCATTGCGAAAAGGATCCATTCTAGCAGCAGTTTTAGTTTTCCCGTTGGTATTCATTTTAGGCGTTCTAGGAACAGTTGTTGCAGCCAAAGGAACCGCTACAGATCCATCTGCTGCCTTTTTCGTTCTCTTGCAAGATGTGAATCTATTTTTTGTAGCGGGATTTATCGTTCTTGGAGTTGCATTAGTTTGTTCTAGTGTGGACACATTACAAAATGCAATCACTGCATCTATTTCTCGAGATTTATCTGATGCACGGATGAATCTAAATCATGCCAGAATTGCCACTATTGTCATGATCCCTATAGCGATTTATTTGGCAACTGGCCCTTCAATTGGCGGCTTTACATTCAATGCTGCTAGTGTGTTTGGGATTTTTCTTTTCGCTGATCTTCTAGCTGCGGCTACTGTCCTTCCAGTTTTTCTTACTCTTTGGAGTAGAATAAATCCCAAAGCATCTCTAATTGGAGGCATATGTGGTTTATTTTCAGTAGTTCTGTATGGAGTGTACGTTTCTGATTTATCCACTGGCATAGGATACCTAATTTCTCCGACCAATGAATTTGGATTGGCCAATCTGTCCGTTTTCCTTTCAGCTTTGATTGGGTCAGGTATGGCGACGGTAATTCTTTCAGAGGTTATGAATCAACTTGAACAATGAATTTCCAATCATTATGGAATCAATCAACCTCTATAGAATCATCAAAAACCAATCGATATACACAGTTTAGTTCAAGTACGGGGAGAAACCGCCTCGCTTTATGGCACAAGGCACAGTTAAGTGGTTTAATCAGACGAAAGGGTTCGGTTTCATCGAACAGGAAGAAGGAGACGATCTCTTCGT
>JASLJW010000066.1 GCA_030747885.1 Candidatus Thalassarchaeaceae archaeon | reverse complement strand
GAAAATGGGAGTAACTCAAACGGGTATCTTCACTCGACGTTTTCTTAATCTAGCCGTTCCTTTTGAAGCGGCTTTACTTTGATGATGAGGTATTTGTCCAGGTGCAGGTTGGAGAATAGGATACTGAATATCTACAGTTATTTCCGCCGGATCGAATGGAATAATGGGCCCTACTTCTTCTCCAAGTGGTGTTTCTGAAATGGATTCTAACTGTCCTTCTAATGCTAATAATCGATCAGTAAGTGCGACAATATCTCCCGGTGTTGTAGAAGACATTCGATCTTGGATTCCAGCTAATTCTTTCTCAATTTCATGAAGGGCGTACCTTCTTCGATGTAACTCACTCTCTGCATCGAAAAAGCGACTTTCGATTTGGCCCCCCAATGACTGAGATATTCCTGAAGACGGTGGAGTAATAGTGGGTTGAGGTGATGGAATCAAACGTCCACTAGGTAATTCCCAACTTGGGGGAGACCAAACATCTTCAGAAGTTGGTTCTGAAGTGGCTAAGATTTCTACCTCTGGATTAAAATTCTGAGGCAATACATCATCCAATACCTCTTCGACCATTCGTTTTCCAATCGATTCAGGGTCCCAAGAAAGGGATTGTTCAGAACGTGGTGCAAGAGTCCCACCTTTTAGAAGAATTAGAACTTCATTTTCATCAACTGGGATTTGTCCCCCTGATATTGAAGACAATACAATCTGAAGGGAATTTACCGAACCTGCCCATGTTGGGGAATGTCGTACAATTGAGGTCAAAATATCTTCACTAACAGAGGCACCAGCAGCAATGCTCCTTCGTCTAAGGTGTGCGACCAATGTAGGGATACTTGGTTCTTGAAGAGTACCAATCGCAGCCCCAGTAAGTACCTCGCGTAGTGCGCTTGAAGGTACTGAATCAAATGATTCAATTGAACGAGTGGTACATACAATCTGCACCCCATAATCAATTGCGATGTGAAGAAGTCTCCCTAATGCGTCATCTGTACGATGTTGTAGAACTTCGTGGAGATCATCAACCAAGATTGCACCAGCTTGCCTGAAAGCCTCCTCAGAATCAGAAGGGCAATCAACAAGTGTAGAACCCTCTATTCGATACACTTCTCGGTGAGGCATCACACTCTGAAGACTATTTGCAAGTGCAGAAATAAAATGTGTTTTCCCAGTCCCTGCTGCTCCAACTACTACAAATGGATTCAATCGACGACCAGGCTCCTCCATAATCAGATCAGCACCTCTTGCAACAGCATGATTCTCGGGAGAAGTGTGCCAACGAGACCAGGAAAGAGAGGGTCGAGGAACATGAACAAGAGGCCAAGGAAAAACACTCTGAGAGGATGATGTAATATTGACCTCAGAGTTAGATTTTACCTCAATTTCAGGGCGGACTGTTCCATGATGTTCATCTAAAACTTGCCTCCACAATAAACGCCCTGAGATATTTGAGGACGTTTCCTTAGAAGATGCGCCCTCACGGAGACGACGAATCCCATCTAAAACAAAATCACCTTCACGGTTTTCTCCAAGCAGTCTTCGTTCCGCTCCTTCAGGATCAGAACGCCCCAGTAAATCATCTACTGTCGAAAGCCCACGAGGACCTTCTCTTCGTTGAATATAATGCTCCAAAGAAGGAGTGCTTTTTGGTATTGGCAGTGGCGTTTCACCAAATCGTTCCTTAGCAGACTTCACTGCTTCAGATAATCGACGTTTCATTTACGGCCCTCCATTTTTTCAAGAATCAAAAGAGCATTAGTTGGTGACCTTTCGACACTTGCCATTATTTCACCAATGTTCTCTCCCTTTTCTACCAATTTAGCCAATCTATCGTAGAAGTTTTCAGGTAGTTCTGTGGATTCCATACTATTCCCTTGAGGTGAAGAGAAATCCCTCAACCGACGATGATGGGCTGAAGCAAATTCTCTAGCTGTAGAAGGTGGTTCACGAACCGTTTTATTTTCTGGAGCCATTTTAGATGAAGAATGTATTATCTCGTGACGTCTCGCATCTTCAAGTCCTTTGGGCATCCATTCCCCCTCCACTTCTCGAGCATTTCGAAGAAGATCAGAACTTTCATCATCAGAATATTGTTCTATTTTAGTGAATTCTTGAATCTCTTTTCCAGAGGATGGAATTGCTTCAATTGGAGTTGAATGATTGGTTTCTACCATAATTTCGCGCCATCGTTCTGCTGCATCTCTTAGACCATCTGTTCTGAGGACATGTTCTTGAGGGGGAGCGACTTTTCTGACTCTAGCCTTCGGCTTATGGTCAACAGTGGCATCTCTCGGACCAGTACGCTTGACCTTTTTTTGCAATAGAGATTTCCTAGGACGAACTGATTTTCTAACAATTACCTCGACTTCTGGAACCTCATTCAATTGCGGCTCAATCTCAATTTTTTCCTCAATTTCGTTTTCTTGGACATCATTCTGTTCCATATTTGGAGAGGGTTCGATTGCCCATTCAGGGAGTGCAAAATCATCAGATTCTTCTTCAATAACGGGTTCTATAATCTCTAATTCTGATTTCAATTCCGAGAATTCTTCAGAGGGGCCTTCTTCTCGAACAATTGTAGATTCTGTTTTCCATTGTTCCATTAACGAACCAATATCTGGCCTGATGTCTTCAATCGGTTCTGGAAGTTCTTCATTTGAATTTAGGTCTAGTGAGGGAGGGGAATCATCGATTGTTTCCAATATTCTAGGTTCTGGTGTAGTAGTCATTGCATGAATTATGAAGGGGTGTCCAGCTAACTTACCTCCTTGTCCTGCCCATAACGCAGCTGTATGTGTGTCCAACATTTCCATCTCTCTTTGAAGAAGAGCCCGCTCCTGAGGAGACATGGCTAATCCGTCAATAGGGCAAATTAGAAGATCATCTGACTCCGCAACAAGATCGGTTAGATTTCTAGAGAAATCATAAACTCGATCAAATCCGTGTAATCCAATCAAGAATTCTAAACCATCTATTATTACTACAGCTCGTGGGTTTGCAAAAAGAAAATCTTCGATTCTTTTCATGATTCCTTCAAGGCTAGGCCCTATATCTCCCTTCTCAACGGGGCGTTCAGTTAGTCGAACTGATGATGATTCATGAATCGCATATTTGCTTCTAAGGCGGTCGGGGGGTAAACGACTGAATACTAATAATGGGCGACCAAGGGATTGTAAATTTGAAGCAATTCCAAGAACACTGTTAGGGACTTCGTCATCAACTAACCAACTCTGCCCAGGTCCGAATGAAGGGCCATCCGAAACTATGGGAGAAGTTACTGTTTCTTCAAGAAAAATCTCTTCCGAGCCATCCCTTGAAAACTCAGTTTCAATACTAGTCCACCTACTCTTTGTTTGGCCTAATGATACCAAATCGCGATGTCGAGAGTCGGACCACCATGGTTCCTCCTCAAGATTCTGGATGTCCGATTTCAATAATCTCGAATGAGGGTGAAGATCCATTGATTCAGGGATATGCCCGCCTTCATGAACCGAAATTCTAGCGTCGTCCATTGCAGATTCAGACAAACATTTCTCCATCGATTCTTTACCTCCACTAGTAGACGAATTAATTTCAGAAGATAATGCCATAATTGGCATTCCATCTAAAATCCCTAAATTGCCTACAAAACCATTACTAGACGCTCTTTCAATTCGAAGATGTCCATTGAATCTAGACCTTGTTGCATCCAACATTAGAAGGGCGAGTACTCCAGGGCCACCCCTGCGACGCTCGATTATATCTCCATCTGGAAGCTCCGCCATCACAGAACCCTCAAACGAATGCGGGCTCAACCCCTCTTGAACCCCCCTCCTGAATAGCGCTGCTGAACCTCATTTATTGGAGTGTAGAAGACAACCGAAGAAGAGTTCAAGCGCTTGAACGCAATGACTTCTGCTAGAGCATGTACATTGAACCAAGGAATTCAGAATTGAGCGGGTGGAATGATGAGTAAAACAATACCCCTTTGGGACATCCAAGAAATTCGGGAAGAGGCGATACAAAGCAATATTTCGTTGAATGCATTGATTAGTGGAGCAATTGCTGCATTTGTTGGGCTACTAATTCTCTCTACATACCTGATAATAGGTACATTGGTAATCATTCTCTCATTTATCCCTACAATTATTGGAATTAATCGGATATTGCAAATTCGAACTAATCAACGAATTCTAGAATGCATTGGAGTAGATGAAGGACACCCTTGGCATCCTGCTGAAGAAGGTGAAAGTACCAAAACCAGAGTCAAAGACGTTCTTGGCCAATGGATTGCACTCCCATTTGTAGGCGAAATATCGTTGAACACCAATCCAATTACTGGGGAATGGGTAATTCGAAACGAAGATGAAGAAATTCTCGTAAGATTGGGTACACACATAACAGAAAAAGAGGCGGCTAAAATGAAAATTTTCATCAATCAGGCTCTGATTCTTTCAAGGGCTCAAGAATTTGAACATGATCCTACTCTAAAGGATGCAAGAATACGTGAAGACGCTGCTGAAGGTATTCTTGAACGCGAATGGTTGGATACAACTCCTGGACAAGTAGAAATTGAATTTGGGCAAATGAGTAGGGCAAGGGAGATACTCGGCAAAAAGAGGAATGTCCACCATACTGGGCTTGATTCCGAAGAATGATGGCAACGGTCATAGGGCTGAATGTACACATAGGGACTTCGTGGAAGAGTGGCGTGAACGAATTGCGGCCTTGCCCGAAGAACAAAGAGAAATGTTTGAAGGAGGTACTCTAAGCCAATTTTTCCTTCGCTGGCCACTAACTCTTTCTCATCCTACCTTTGTTGGTTCATTCTATGGATTTCTAATCTCTCTGGCATTATTAGCGCCTACCCTGATGGATCAAACTTCAATCGGTGAATCATTTTCAGATTCATTCAAAACTTGGGGCATGACTTCTCTTTCAATAATATTGATTTGCGGAATTCTCGGAGGCTTTAGCGCAATTATCGTAGCTATAACAAAACGAATACCTCTTCGCCTTGACCGACGAAGAAAATTCATTTTCCCAATCCCATTTATTGGACTCATACTATTTACAGCCTCTATATTGGAACCAACATTAAACATCCCAGAACAAATTGGATGGGTTCTAATGATGGCTCCCGGTCCACTCTATGTACACCTCTCATACGCCCCTCGATGGAGAATGTTAGATCGAATGGCTAGGGGTTTGAAACCAATGGAAGGGCCAATCGAAGTTGGAAAGGCAAGAGAGCCTGAAGACAAAGACCTTCAAGACGCAATTGATGAAATTTCAGAAGAGTAATCAGATTAAACCAATGGATTTGCCGGCCTTTTCAAAGGCATGAAGAACTTCGTCTAAGTCTTCACGAGAAAGGCCTGCGGACATCTGAGTACGTACTCTAGCCTTATCTCTAGCAACCATTGGAAAAACAATAGCTCCCACCATTACTCCTGATTCCCGCATT
>JASLJW010000065.1 GCA_030747885.1 Candidatus Thalassarchaeaceae archaeon | reverse complement strand
ACTGCAAGAATGTTGATTTCTACATCTAGTACACAAGATGCAGAGGCTTATGATGGCACAACGAGTGCTATTGTATTAACTGCTGAATTATTGTTAAATGCGTTGGACTGGATCGATAGAGGAATCCATCCGTCAGTTTTGGCGAGAGGATATAGAATTGCTTTAGATCATGCTTTGGAAGAAATTGAATCAATCTCCCGTTCTGCTTCAGATTCAGATTTGACGCAAGTGGTCCGAACTAGTTTGTCTGGAAAGGTAAGCGAGGAAGCGACTTCAACTCTTTCTACATTAGCGGTAGAAGCAGCAAATATTGCATTTAATCGATCTAATGGGGAAATTATTGATCCAAAAGACATCAAAAGAATCACCATTCGAGGTGGTCGAATTTCAGATTCAGAGAGAATAGATGGTATTGTAATGAGGAAGACACGCTTGGATTCCCAGACTCCTAATCGTCTGAAGTCTGGAAAGGTGTTGATATTAGATGGCGGTTTAGATTCCAAGGAATTGTCTTTGGATGCATCGATAAAAATCACTGAACCGGGTATGTTGGCACGCTTTATTGAACGACAGAAGAAGGAATTAGAAAACAGAGTGAAGGTAATTGCAGAAGTTGGAACGAATTTATTGATTGTCCGAGATGGTGTGAATGATGATGCAATTCCAATGTTACGTGATGCTGGAATTGTAACCTATCGAAGAGTGGAAAGAGATGATCTTGAATTAATTTCTCGTGCTTGCGGTGCTAATATTGTTAGAGATACGAGAGGTATTGATGCTGAATCTCTTGGAACTTTTGAATCTGTGAAGGAAGAGAGTTGGGAATCGATTGATCATGTACGAATTCATGGTTCAATAGGTTCAGGACAAACAGTAATCATCAGAGGCTCAACAGAATCGATTCTTCAAGAGACACAGAGGGCTTTTGAAGATGCCATTGGAGTAGCTTGTGGTCTCGTACAAGATCAATCCATTCTCCCAGGAGGTGGAGCAGTTCAGATTGCTCTTGCTCGCAGATTACGGGCATTTTCAACCACTATACCAGGGCGAGAACAGTTGGCAGTCGAAGCATACGCAGCAGCAATGGAATGCATTCCACGTGCTCTTGCCAACAATGCTGGATTGGATGGTCTAGATCGAATTTTAGAAATTACTGCTGCACAAGCATCTGAAGACAACGATTGGTTAGGCTTTGATGTCACAGATCGGAGTGTTCATCACATGCATGAAAGAGGAATAATCGAACCATTGAGAACAACTCGACAGGCACTAATTGGTGCAACTGAATCTGCAATTTCAGTACTTCGAATTGGAGACATTCTATGGGCGAAGCAAGATCCACAGACTCCCGATTGGCAATCTCAATTAGGTGAGGATGACGATTAATTTCGAAGATTTTCAATCATCTCATCAACCATTTTATTCAAATCGAATTCAGGATTCCATCCCCATTCTTTACGTGCTACATCATCAATAATTTCATCTGGCCATGAGTCTGCATATGTCTGCCTAATATCGGGTTTGAATGTGCATGTGAAGCCGGGTAAATGTCGTTGGATACTTTCAACTAATTCACCCACAGTGAAGGAACAACCTGAGATATTGTATCCTCCTCTTGCTTCACTCAATTCTGTAGTTGGAATCTCCATTAATTCCAAAGTTGCACGGATTGCATCATCCATGTACATCATTGGCAATCTTGTATTTTCACGAACGAAACATTCGTAGTGACCTTTCTCCAATGCCGCATGGAATATTTCTACAGCATA
>JASLJW010000064.1 GCA_030747885.1 Candidatus Thalassarchaeaceae archaeon | reverse complement strand
GCCAAGCAACCATGGCCCAGCAGCAGGTCGACATCAGCGCCATGTCGCTCGAGCAGCTCAACACGTACAAAGGGCAATTCGAGAACGAGATCAAACAATTACATGCCAGACATTCGGGCTTGAAGCAGGCCGAGGGGCGGTTTCGCCAGTCGAAGGACGCGCTCGCGGCCATCTCCAAGGACGACCAAGGAAGGCGCATGCTCGTGCCCCTGACGCAGTCGTTGTACGTGCCTCTTGGCTTAATCAGGCTCCAGGGCCCGCTTCTGGATATGATATTTTAGTTGAGGATATTTCCACTAATCCTCCAACGGTTATTCTTCAAAGTAGTCGTGGTTCAATTCAAGGAGGTTCTGCAGATTCGATTACGACTCAGCATACTTTCTCTACAACTGGCGTACACACTCTTAGATTAACTCTTGATTCCAATTCGCAAGTTCCAGAGTTGAATGATGAAGTCAATGGGACAGACAACAATCAAATCACATACGATGTAAACGTCACAGCTATTGGAGTACGAATAATGCCTCATATGTTAAATGGAAATCTTCCTACTTCTCCTCAAGAATTATCTGAAGCCAGTTATCGATTAATTGATCCCAGTACTACCAAATCAGTTAGTTTTGATCTCGATATTATGAATGAGGGGACTGCAACAATTGATGCAGGAATGATTGTGACTCCAGTCCAATTCGTGCGTGAAGATGGGATTCTCGATGCCCCTGCCGATGAATGGTCAAGGACACTTTCAGAATCTGGGCCGTGGACACTTGCTGAAGGGGGTGCAACAGGTTCAACTCGAACAATTTCATTGAATTTAGAGAATGAAGATGCTGATTTCGATGACCCTTATGGAGCGATTTTCGCTTTACCTGGGACTCACATAGTTGATTTGACGATGTATGATCGTAATGCTCCGCTGGTATCTTACACGATTAGGTTGACAATTGATGTTGAGCGTGTAGAAGGTCTTGACACTGTTATTGCAGGAGATCAAGGATTAGCTGGTAAACCTGGTGAAACGGTGGGCTACACAATTACAGTGCGCAACTCAGGAAATGGTCCAACAATCTACACAGTGGATTGCGAGAATAATCTGCGTTGGCCGATTGAATTGGGTAATGGAAATACCTCGTCTATTGAATTAGATCCACTTAATCGCCTTCAATTCATTGGGTTGTCTGTACGTGTAATTATTCCTCAGGCGTTTATGGGAGTTCCAGCTGCAGGTTCTTCTTCATCAGTTACCTGCACTATTTCATCAACGATTGATTCTTCAATTACTTCTACAGAGGTTTCAACAGTTGGAGTTCTAGAGAGCAAGGCATATTCTGTAGATATTTACGAAGATGATGGGACTCCAATTGGCCCGTCTGGTTTGGCTATTCAACGTGCAGTATTGAATGATGAAATTGTCAATACTACTGTAGAGATTGAGAATATTGGCAACACTGCCTTTGATGTAGATGTTACATTAAGCACAGGATTGGTTTCATGGCCTGTATGGTTGTATGTAGGTGGAATACAGGTATCGAATCCATATTCAATGAATCTTCAGCCAGGAGTTATTACTACACTACAAGTTCAGATGTCTGTCTCAGCCAATGCGGATAATTTCGATGTGAATGTTGTTACAATCAGGACATCACTAGACGGTTCTATTCCAACAGTCAATCAAACTCAATTCATTGTTGAACAAAGAACCGATTTTGTGCTTGAAGGCCCTGAATCAGGTTTGGTAGATGTTAGCCCTGGATCTACATCTACATTCAATGTCACTATACGGAATACGGGGAACGTACCTATTGTTCTAAATTGGACATTCCCCTCACTTCCAGAGGGTTGGTCTATTGGTTTCTTGTCTCTTTCTCCTTATACTTTGATGATGAGTGAAGAAAGGACAGTCAAGATGGGCCTGTCGGTCCCATTAGGTCTTGATGCTGGAATGTCTACTACTGAGGTGGGAATACTCGTTAGAGGTGGGTTGAATTTAGAATCTCTCGATTTGACTCAATCTGTTCTTTTGGGCGTGAGGGTGTCTTCATTAGCAGTTCCAGTAGTAACTTTTGATGACAATCGATTCAATGATCTCCCTCGGAATGCCCCTACTGAATTGGTCATGAATTTGGCAAATGGAGGAAATCTCCCATTATCTGTTTCTATCGATTTAATTGCGCCTGAGGGTTGGACCTATGATTTTGACCAGGTAGCCGTATCAAATCTATTGCCGGGGGATGAAGTGGATCTAATTCTAACCTTATCACCTTCAGATGATGCTTCATCAGGAGTTCAGAATTTCAATGTGATAACTACTGTAGATGGAGTTGAATCTCAGACAGGTGGTTTTGAGGCTACTGCTGCTGTATCTACATCAGGTGGAGGGGCCATAGGGCTCCTTGAATCTGCAGGAGTCCCTACTTGGGCTGCAGGTATCTTAGTCATGCTGATTATCGGGGGGATATTGGTTGGTTTATTTGTGATTAGAAATCGTGGTATTTCTTCACTTTCAGATGGCGAACGATTGATTCCAGCAGGATCTTCGTTGAATGATGGTGATTACAATACTAGATTTAAGGCAGCCATTGATACAGGGGTTGAAGCTACCTCGTTGGTTAGTGGAGGAGTTTCTCAAGATGAGATTAATGCCGCTCTGAATAGTGGACTTGCACCTCTTCCCCCTCCTACCCCCTCTGGCCTCCCCCCAGGGTACACTGAACCGACACCTGCAAGCCCACCTCCTGATCTTCCACCTGGTCTCCCACCGGGTTACCCTCCATCTGAATAATCCGTTCGACTTATCCCTAAGGCCCTGTTCAGGTGTAGCATGGATTCGAGTATTGTGCTGTTTGGGCCGCCCGGTGCAGGCAAAGGAACTCAGGCAGGACGGATTGTTCAAGCTACAGGAAAACCTCAGGTTTCAACTGGAGATATGCTACGTGCCGCTGTAGAAGCAGGAACCGATTTGGGGCGGATTGCAAAGGGCCACATGGAATCAGGAGGTTTGGTTCCTGATGAGGTAATAATTGGCTTAATTCAAGAGAGAATCAATGAACCAGATGCAGAGGGTGGTCTTCTTTTTGATGGATTTCCTAGAACAATTCCTCAAGCAGAAGCACTAGAGAAAATCGCACCAGTTTCTATGGTGATTGCAATTCATGTAAATGATGATTCAATAATAGAACGAATATGTGGTAGATTCACGTGCGGATCTTGTGGGGAAGTTTACCATGATACTTTCCGTCCATGCAAGGTAGAATCAGTTTGTGATTCATGTGGAAAGAGTGAATTCAAGCGCAGATCTGATGATTCAGAAGCGACAGTAAGGTCACGTTTGTCGGCATATCATTCACAGACTTCTCCACTAGAATCATGGTATGAGGAACGAGGATTACTTCTTCGTATTGATGGAAATCACGGAATCGATGTTGTTGCTGCTTCAATTGCAAAACTCCTCATCGAATAGAGATTCAGGGTGTTTTCATGAAACGCAGAAGTCGAAACCGAAGTCTCAGGGTCCAAAGGGCTGATGAAGCAATATTGCATCTGTCGTCAATATTAGTAGATATTCAAGTAGATAATGACATTAGAAACTCTGCAGCAAGAGACTTGTTTAGAACCTGCACTAGGCACAATCGACCAATTCCTAATCATCTTAAAAACTGGATTTGTAGAGGTTGCAAAAAATTACTTATTCCAGGTGAAACTGCTCAAGTTAGGGTTCGTGAAAAAGTTCGAATCACAACGTGCTTATCCTGTAAAAGGACAAAACGTCGCCCATTATATTCGGGGGTGAGGAATTGAGAATTCCTGAATGGATAATTACTGCATCTAAAGATCCTAGTTTGAAAGCTACAGTACGACTTGGGAGGAATGGACTCACCGAATCAATAATTGAAGAAATTAGAATTCAATTATCAGCACGTTCTCTAGTTAAGATTCGTTTGAATAGGGGTTTTGCGATTGATTCTGAACAACGAACAGAAATTTTCTCTATGCTTGAACAACAAACTACCAGTACATTGGTATTTTCGAGAGGAAATGTGGCCGTTTTATGGCGGAAATCGTAATCATGATGTTCTCAGTTGATGGATGAGTATTTGAATCGTCAAATGAGACCCTCAGTTATGCGGGTCCTTTCTCGAGGCAAATCGTTTTGGTTTCGGGCCATTCTTCTTCTATCTTCAATCGGTATATTCGCATTCCCCCCAGTAGTTCAAGCGGGTGGAGGTGGAGGTTTAGCAGGTCGACATTGGTATGTGGAACATATTTCGG
>JASLJW010000063.1 GCA_030747885.1 Candidatus Thalassarchaeaceae archaeon | reverse complement strand
CCAAAAAATGATTTTAATCACGATTTTCAATTGAATTGGGCATGATTTAGGCAACCATTGATGATTGGTCGAGGAGAGTGGAATAATGGGTGAGCGAGTGGATGAGCGAATCGAGTTCCTCGCGGCCGAGATTACTCGTCATTCTGAATTGTATTACAATCATTCAGCCCCTGAAATTTCAGATGCAGATTTCGATGCATTATGGGATGAATTAAGGCAATTAGATCCAGATAATGAAGTTCTTCACAAGGTAGGTCCTGAGCCATTGCCAGGTACTGTGAAAGTAGAACACATGTTTCCTATGCGTTCCTTGGATAAAGGAACTACAGATGACGATATAGTTCATTTTGTAACCCAATCTACATCTGGAGGAAAACGATTTTTGGCGCAACCAAAATTGGACGGTTCGGCATTATCACTCGAGTATGTAGCCGGAAATCTCCACCGAGCAGCTACGAGAGGGAGTGGAGAAAGAGGAGAGGATGTTACCTTGAATGCAAAATTGGTGGCCAACATCCCCACTCGTCTAAATCATCCACATACCATTCATGTACGAGGTGAGGTGGTCATGCCTCTAGCAATTTATGAAGAAAAGTATAGCGATGTTTCGCCCAATCCTCGTAATTTGTGCTCAGGTGCATTACGTCAAAAACATGGAGATGGAAAGGCAAATGCATCAGATTTGGTTTTCTGTGCATATGATGTAAAATTCCCTGATGATTCCTCTCAGGTGAGATTTGACAGTGAATTGTTGCACTGGCTTCAAGAGGCAGGAATTGAGCCTGCACCATGGCAAATTTTTGAATCAGAAACCCCTCAAAATGAAATGATTGAGTTTACGAAAGAATGGAGTATGAAACGATCTTCATATGAATTTGAAATAGATGGCATTGTCTTCAAGTTAGATGAATTAAAACATCGTGAAAGGTTAGGAGAAACTGCTCACCATCCTCGATGGGCATTGGCATGGAAATTTCCTTCACAAGAGGCTCATTCAGTTCTGCTTGATGTTGATTGGCAAACAGGAAGAACAGGTTCTGTAACTCCTGTTGCTCGAATAGCCCCCCAAATGGTGGGTGGAGTAACAGTTGAAAATGTCACATTACACAATGTTGGAGAAGTTGAAAGATTAGGAATTAAAATTGGTGACAAAGTCAAAATCACTCGAAGAGGTGATGTAATTCCGAAGATTATCGAAAATTTAGGAAAGGCATCTCCTGCCGATATGGAAAATCGATTCCATGCAGACGGCACATCATTTACAGGACATTTATCATTCCATGATATCGCAATTCCTGAAGATTGTCCTGCTTGTAACAGGGTTCTAACTATGGAAGGAGCATTCCTCAGGTGTTTAGCAATGGAATGTGATGCTAGAACTGCTAGGTCCCTAACATATTGGTGTCGTACTTTGGAAATGGATGGTATCGGTGAGAAATTAATCGAGGCGCTACTGGAAAAGAACCTAATCGTAACAATCGCAGATCTGTATCGCCTCAATCATTCACAATTATCCAAATTAGATCGAATGGGGGACAAGAGTGCAAACAATGTTCTTGATGAACTTGCAAAGACTCGGACTTTGAATTTAGCAAAATTCCTTCATGCATTAGGAATGGAAAGAATTGGCCCTGAAGTTGCAACAACAATTTCTCAACACTTCATTTCTTTAGAGAAAATCCTTCACTGGATTGACGAAGGTGAAGATGAAGAGTTGACTACCATTGATGGAATTGGAGAAAAAGTAGCAGCAATTTTCCGAGAAGGAATTTCAAAGCGCAGAACTCTAATCAATGAATTAACAGAATTGATTATAGTGGTCGATGAAACAGAATCATCAAGCGGAATTTTTGATGGGAAATCGTTTTGCATCACTGGATCTCTTTCCCGTCCTAGAAAGGAAATCGCCCTTACCATCAAATCATTGGGGGGAAAGGTAGTTTCCAGTGTTTCAGGAAATCTCGATTATCTTGTAGCAGGTGAATCAGCAGGCTCAAAATTGGAGAAAGCACAAAATCTTGGAGTCATAATATTGGACGAGAATGAACTTCAAATTTTGATGAATGGTACAAGCACCCTTTCATCAGAAGAATCCTCAGAGGAACTCAATCAACCAACTGGGACGTTAGACGATTGGCTCTAATAACAACCATAGAGTATGTCTGATGGATGACTTTATTCTTCTTCATCAGGAAAATGTGGACATGTTGAAATCCCCATCATTGAATATGCGGGACAATTTCCAGAAGCACTTGTTCCAACTAACCATATTGCCACTGCAATTGCGAAAAAATGGAAGTATTGCTCAATTCCACCTAGAAACCCTGCTAGTTCAGCCATAGCAAGCCCTCCTCCGGCGAGAGCTCTTGTTATTCGATCAGGCGAACCAACATTTCTAGACATCAACAATCACTGCTCGTATATTGAATGTCAAAGAATATTCTCAACCATAGAGCATACCTGAAGGTTGAGAAGATTCCTCTTCTTGCTCTAATTTACCTAGGTGAGCTTCCATCATTTCTCGGATTTGTTCTTCAATTCTCTCCGCTTCTTCAATCAATGGTTCAGTAGGCAAAGAGAGGTTCGGGAAAAGCAAATCTAACTTTTCGATAATTCGAGCAGCAGCCCTGGCATCAGGAAGACCTGCACCGGGTGGGCCATTAGCCTCAGCAAGGATGGCAAAAGTATCGAGCCCCCTCCGTCGGCATTCACCTAGAAGCAATCCAGTCATTCCTGCAATTACTCCTTGTTTGAGTAGTGGAATTTCCATGTCTTCTAGACGTTTTCGAGTTGCAGGTGTTGCCCCAATTCCAAGCAGAGTCTCATTTGAGTCATCATCATCAATAATTTCGTGAGCATGTTCATCTGTGTGAGAGAAGGAATCAATCAAGACCCCGCCTGCTACCTTTGCTTCCTTAGACCAATCGAGAAGAACTTCACTCAATGAAAGAGCCATTTCGTTTCGAATTGGAATCTCCGAAACAATGAGAATGAGTTTGTCGCATCCATCTACATTGCAAACGGGTTCTCCTGCATAGAAACGGAGAGGAGGCATTGGTTGCCCATCTTTTACAAGACATACAGCCGGAAGTCCAGATGCTCGCACTCCTCCGACGAAGGTAAGTTCCAATTGCTCAACAAGATAGTGGGCAACAATAGAAGTCACATAACTAACTGATGGAAAACAAGTGATTACTAATGCTCCTTCAGCATCAACGCTGCCACTCACTTTGAGAATAGGTCCGGTACTCATACCCCTGCGTGGGCGTCGGTGGAGTTAATCATTAGGCCTCCACATGTCGTGCCAAGGGGGAGAGGATATGTCTGTACCAGCACACCAACTTTCACCCTCTTCATGGAACAATTTTGAATCATGTCCGAGGAAGTATTGGCTCTCCCGTCAACGCCTTCCGAGGAAAGCAGGAATGGCTGCTACAATAGGAACGGCAGTTCACGATAGTGTAGAAGATATGTGCAATTTGGACCTTTCATCTCGAGATTCCGAAGAGGTGGGATGGCTCCCTCCAACTGCGAAAGCAATTCTAGATCTTCATTGGAAGAAAGAGAAGGAAATCTTCCTTGGAACTCCTCGCCATCCTGCTTTCAAGGAAGGAGAAATTATTCGTGCTTATGATTTACTTATTGGTTCTCTAAATCTTTTAATTTCAAACGCTCAAATTGGTAAGGTTTTGATGTCAGAAGTTTCTATCGCACAATGGAGAATGGTCCAAGATACCGTTCTGGCTGCCGAAGGAACACTACGTTCCCCCTGCGGTCGATTAATGGGTCGACTTGATTTGTTGGTAAAGGAATTAGATGAAGAAAAGAAACCTGTGGGATGGATTGTCGCTGATTTGAAGACAGGAAAGATGCCAACAGGGGGCCTCTATGATACTGTAAGTAGACAATTACGATTCTACCGAGATATGTTGATGGAGATTAATCCTGATGCGCCTCGTGTTAGGGCACAAGGTTGGTATTCTGCGGGTCCTAAGGTGTATGAAGCAGAAGGACCTTCAGTTCTCGATGATGCCTTCAGAGCATGGGAAGGCATGGCAATCACAAAAGAACCATTGGAAGCAACTCCCGGAGAGGACGCTTGCCGTTTTTGTGAATGGAAAGCTTGGTGCCCATCCTGGTTTCATTCTAGAACAAATGGGGAACTTCCCCCAAGTGGAGGCCTATTTCGAGATGAGGTTGCCATCGTTTTACAGTTTGATGCATCTAGTGGAGCCTGCATGGTCGAATTACTCACTTCAAAGGATGAAGAAGGCGGAATAATTCCTTCAGGGCGTACAGTAGGAATTGTATGCAAGGGCCAATCTTTGGATCAAATGCGTTCAGTTATGGAATCTGATCATCGGGGAGCAGTCTTCCTTGGTTCAATTCGTTCTAATTCACGACCTTGGGCAATGGGGGATTGGAGCGAGGTACTTCCATGGGATCCTCTATTAGAATCACGCCGAAACTAGGAGTAATTCTTACAAAATTTCTCGAATCAATTCTTTCGCATCAGTGTTTAGAGGACTTGCAGGCGAGCAAAGCCAACGGATGTATCCAGGGTCTTCTAGAGCAATTACACGAATTTCCCTTGATTTGTGTTTACCGAAGCAGATGATGATTTGTTCTCCATTTCTACGTAATCTCCCCCCCGTACCTTCTACAGGTTCGAGATCATCCAATCCAGGGCCTAGTTCATTTTTCAGAGAGTCTCCTGTTGTTATCCAATTTTCAATTTCAGTAACAGAACGACGGAAATGTTGTGGATGTTTGGCAATCCATCGCCATAGAAGAAGAAGTGTAGCTCCAGCATCAGCAGCAGCATCGTGAGCGTTGTTCAATGAGATATCTGCTCCACGACAGAGGGTCCCAAGATCATGTCTTCCTGGAATCCTAAGACGTTTTGCTAATCTGAGAGTATCGATCATGGCATGGGGCTTTGGAGATAACCGTCCTAGTCGAGTAAATTCTGCAGTTAATAGAGGCCAATCATATCGCTCAATATTGTGTCCTACAATCACTGAACCATCCATTAAATCATGAATTGTATCTGCATGTTCACCAAACACCCCTTTCCTCTTTACATCCTCATCAAAGATACCATGAACAGAACTTGCATTTGTTGGGATTTTGCATTGTGGATTTACAATATCATCTACAGTCACACTGCCACCTTGTTCGTCACTTCCTACGAGGGCATATTGCACAATTCGATCACGACGAGTATCCAATCCTGTTGTTTCTAAATCGAATGCCAAGACCCTATGTCCTTCAAACGGGTCCTCGGCCATATTCAACTATTTACATCGACCGTTTTTCATTCATCGCGTTCAAGTAAAGATATCTATTTGTGGAAAAAGAGAATCATCCAAGCGTCAGGGCTAAACCTTGACAGTTCGCAGTTGGACATATGAAGGGCCGGCGTAGTCTATCTGCGAGCTTCATTATTCTCGTTCTTCTCAGTGTTTCTCTAGTAGGATGTACTGGGGTTTTGGCACCCATATCTCCTACGGCCCGTCTCGAGGTGGATGTAGACAGCATACATGTAGGAGAAGCAGTAAATTTTGATGCTCGCTCTTCTACTAGCCCAGATCCCACTTTAATTACTTCTTACTTGTGGGATTTTGGAGTAGCGCAGCGAAATTCAACAAATGGCTATGTAAGCCAAGTGTTCAATGAACCTGGGCGATTTGACGTTCGTTTAACCGTAGTTAATGACGTAGGGGGCGAAGATTCAGTTAGTGTTTCGATTTATGTAAATGCACTACCAACTGCTGCGATTTCAGGCCCTACTGCAGTCAAGACTGGTTCGATGGTTACTCTCGATGCTTCCTCATCTGTTGATCCAGAGGGAGGGGTTTTAGTTTACGAATGGGATGTTGATTGGTCCATTGATTCAAATGGCGACGGTAACTTTCAGAATGATGTGGATGAAACCAATATCACATTGACATTCTTACCTGATTCTTCCGGAGATCGCCGAGGTTCACTTACAGTCGTTGATGACAAAGGAGCCACATCCACCACAACATGGGAAGTCCGTGTGTTGGAACGAACCTTCAATGTCACATGGAAGCAACAGAGTATGACTGTGTCCTGGGAGGGCTATCTAGAGCAAGGAGAAACCTACGAAATCTCCCATATTCCTGCGGATGGTTTCAGAATTTACGAGTTCAATGGAACATTGACGCTTGCACGAGACATTGTTCCTGCTCAATGGCCTGAAGATAATTTCACAATGCTTCTTACAATTCCTGAATCAAGTTGGAATGCCAAGGTGGAGACGGAACAGGCATCTCCCACGAGTAATTCAACAGGCTCAATTGAAGGAACTAATCTCAATCCATATCCAACTGAACCAATGACATATACAGCTGATTCACCCGATTCGTTGATGGAAACATTGCTTTCTGAACCAGGTGCTAGGTTTGGTCAAGGAGACTGGATTTGGAAACTAACTGTAGATCAAGCAGATCCCGACTTAATCGATGAATTAGATCCAGATCCTGGAAATGATTGGAAATTAGAAGTAGAATTCATTGTACTAGTGCCCGTAATTCTTGAAGTTGGGATGCTTTGAATCTACATTTGAGAAAAGGAATCCCTTAGAACTGTAAACGAGTGGGAGAGACAATGACGACCTCGATTGAGATTACCAAAGCGTCCCTGCGGGATCGAGTTGTGGTCGATTTAGAGGTATGGATGGATGATCCTGAAGACTATGATTTCTCGCCGAGAGCAAGAATGAACAAAGGTCAATTACACATTCAAAATGAAGGTCAGGATGATGTTTTCTCAACATTTGAACTTGAAGAAGAGATGCAAATAATTGCTGAACGTGACCGGCTAATCGAAGTTAGAATTAAGTTTAGTGTTCATGGAATGCATGGAACTCTGACAGATAAGACACCACTTCCTCGTACAGGTCCAAAAGCAAAGAAGTTGGCCGAACCTCGGTGGAAGACACTTTTGCCATTGGAAATTTCGTCTTAGAAATTGTGTTTTTTGTAGCCCTAATAGTGGGCCCCCGGGTCTCCCCACCTCGCCTTCAAATGCTTTCAGAACCAACTATATTCATGGGCAATCAAAAACAAGCAAGAGCTGAACGATTGAAGCGAGAAATTAGAAGATACATTCGATCAAACCCTGAATGTACAGCAAGTCAAATTGTTGCCCATCTCAGTATCGATTTACGAATGAGGAATCATGGCTTAACGCCCAGAAAGGTTGGATTTTTCATTCCACGATACGTGAATGATGTTGATTGGCGCTTGGATAGTTCGACTGGCAAGCGTCTGTATTCTTTGGCTGAATAATCTGATTCAACCGAGGGGGTTAAACCGAACCCGTTAGTGCAGCAGACGTTGGACCCATAGTGTAGTCTGGATATCACCTGAGCTTGCGGAGCTTGTAACCCGTGTTCGAATCGCGGTGGGTCCGCTTTTCCGAATCGAAATCATTTAATTTCGATTAGTTGATGAACCCACAAAAATTGCAATGGATGTGACACCTAAGGCAACATTCAATTTGAGTCTTCAGAGTGCTGAAGAAATTATTGAAAAAAACAGAGGAGATAGTGGTCAAAGATACGATTTGATCTATATTGATCCGCCCTTTGGACTGCAACGCGAATTCCAAATGATTGAGGCAGATGGCACCAAGAAATCGTTTCAAGATACTTGGACAAGTTATGATGATTATATTGATTGGCTGGCGAAAATCATTGATGGTTTGTTTGGATTGTTGAAGAAAGATGGTTGGCTATACAGTCACAACAATTTCGAAGGGAATGCATTGGTACTTGGAAAGGTCGAAAAAAGGGTAAGAAAATCATTCTACACCAATATCTCCTGGGTAAGATCTCATCCCAAGAACAACATCAGAATTGGATGGGGGAATATTGTAGATTCAATCATGGTTTTGAGAAAAGGGAATCCGTTTTTTGATGTTGAATATTCGCCTCTTGATTCTACGTATGCTGCAAATTCGTTTCGCAATGAAGACGAACGTGGTAGGTATGCTCTTGCACCAGCTACGGGGGAGAAGTCTAGACCAGGTCATCAATTTGAGTACAAAGGTTGGTCACCTACCTTTGGGTGGCGTTACTCTGAAGAGAAGACCAAGGAATTGGATGAGCAGGGACTGATTCACTTTGGTAAAAACAAGCCGTACAAGAAAATCTATTTGGAAGAATCCAAAGGTTCCCCTGTTCAGAATATTTGGTCGGACATTTACAATTTAACACGAACAGAACAAAACAAACGAAATTATCCTACTCAGAAACCACTGAAGATGATGGAACGAATTGTACGTTCATCGAGTCCCCCAAATGGGAATGTTTTGGATCCATTTTGTGGAAGCGGTACTACATCGATAGCGACATTCAATGTTGGTGAAAATAGATCATGTGACACTTTTGATGTTAGTGAAGATGCGCTTGAGATTGCAAGACGGGCTTTGATTGAATTAGGGGCGGGTCCGCTTATCTATGACTGACGATTCGACAAAACATGGCAGTGGAACTTTCACGTCGTGTAGATTGGCCAATGATTGACCCTGCAAATGTTGTCTATTACCCAGTGTATTGGGACTTAGCCCATCGATTTTTTGAGGAATCGTGGGAATTAATTTGTGGTATTGATTATCCTTCAATAATTTCTGATTCCCGTATTGGGTTCCCGGCAGTCTCTACATCTTCTACTCATCATTCTCCATTACGGTATGGAGATACAGTACATTGTCAACTGTGGGTGACTTCTGTAGGCAACTCATCTACTGTTTGGAATTATTCATTCACAGATCAGAATGGAAGATTGGTTTGGACCGCGGAAGTCACGACAGTTTGTGTTAATCTTGAATCATTCGAATCGGTTGAGATTCCAAAAAATATAGCAGAGGCATTACGCAATTGTACCGAGGATTGATTGCTCCCCTCCTCCATCCATCTTCATGGTCGAGTCAGAGTCGTCCCCACTTAGCATCAAATGGGACGATGATGCAGAAGAAGTCATTTCTTCACTTATTTCGATTCCATCTAGACCTCAACCAGGTATTCTCAAGATTGTTGGTTCACTAATGATGATAGGGGGGTTTCTTGTTTTGACTTCAGGAATTCTTGGTTTTGTTTCAAGTGGGGAAATCGATCCTTCATTCTTCCAAGATCAAGCAAATCAAATCAACGCAGCAGGAGATAATGTTACTGTTGAAGAAGTTCAACAGTTCTATGAATCAACTGAGCGCTATGCTGGAATTCAACGATTTCTAGAGGTGTTTGGTGGATTGGGATTGATTATTGGAGGCTACCTAATATTCACTCAAATGAGTCTTGGAATTAAGATAGGTTTGGGGGGAGGGGGACTCGTAATTCTAGATTCAATATTGATTACATTGGGTGTAAATGGAGTTGAATCCGAATCCTTCTTCCTTACTGCATCAGGGTATATGCTTCAGGGATTAATGACTATGTGTGGATTGTTTTGTACCATTCTTCCAATTCTCCCATTGCTATTTACAGGAGCAAAGGCGGCTCTTGATCCAGATTCGAATAAGAGTCGTGCAGAGGCTGTGAGTAACTTTGAATCAGAGTGAATCTGGTTTTGGCCATTTTTTCTTTAATGCTTCTTGGAGATCCTCATTCATTTTCGCATCCCACCAATTTGCTCTCCTCCAAATTGCGTAACGACCTCGAACTCCTCGCAGGTCTGCACCATCGAGTTTCGCATCTTGAAAGTTTGAGAGATTTAACTTGGCTTTGGTCATCCTTGCTCCTCGAAGATCAGCTCCATCCAAAGCGCATTTCATCAAATCAGTCCCTACCAATGATGCATTCCTAAGATCAGCTCCTGCAAGATTAGATCCTTGCAAATTAGAACCATCGAGGATTACTCTCCTAAGATTAGCCCCCTGTAAATCAGATTCTCTGAGATCCTGATCAATCTTAGATTGAAAAGACCAGTCTACTTTTTCAGTTTCATCAGTGGATTCTTCAGACATTGTTGAATCACTGGGCTCGGGAATCAAGGTGAGCTCGACCTTCATTTGTAAGTATCATGAATCGGTTTTTATCCGGCTGAGCCTCTGAATATTCCAATCTCCCTTGATCTCGAAGACGGTTAAGATATAGGGAAATATTCCACTTTTCTACTTCTTCTGCATTATGGCCAGCATCCACAAAGAGTTGTTTGAGTTCACGAGGGGGAGAATCAACCTGACCTTCCACTTCTCGAAGGTAGTGGATAGCAGCAAGAATCATGTCTGGCTTTTTCTTTAATCTGCAAGTATCGACAAGAGAACGAAATGCGGAACCTCGTTCTGGCATCCCACTGGTTCTTGCAGCTTCGCGAGCAGCTTCAAAAGCCATCTCTCTTCGATCCCTAACTTTCTTCAAAGCGCTTGACCATTGTTCATCAGCACGAAGTTTCAGAATTTCAGCAGTTACAACCTGTTCAGTTCCGCGCAGGTCAATCTTTGCATTGCCTACACGTATGGAGAGTCGAGCTTCATGAGCGCCGTTCTCATCCCCGTCCATTCGCCCACCTTCTGCCCTAACCATTCTTGAGGTCGTCTTAACCATTACCGTAGAGTAGAACCGTCGATTTCGCCCAGTATTCCCCCACCATTTTTGAGGACATCCAGTTAACCAACGTCCATGGGAGCGTCCCGGAACCCCACTCCATCCCGTTTGAACGGGATTGTAATCGCATTACTGATGGTCGGTTTAAGTCTCAGTCCGTTAATTGGTTCTGTAAGTGCAGAAACTACTGTCACTCAATTTGGTGGAGGTCTTGATACTGTTTCACTAACTGGGAATGGAACAGTCGATCTTGCCTTGGAAAGAAACACTACTGTGACTAGCGCATCTTTCGAGATTAGTTACCAGTCTTCAGATCCGAGTCCTGGAGCAATTCAGATGGATATTGGCGATGATGGAATCATGGAATGGATGTTTGGCGGTTCACGTGATGGAGAACTAGGAAAACAAACAAAATTCTCAGATAATAGTACCATGGCCTCTTCAAATTTGAATCCTGGAAATTGGTTACCAACTTCTTGGACATTCGATGTTCCCACTGAGGCAAATGTCGATACTACTGACCTCAATCTTTCATTTGAACCAGACGTTGGCGGTGGAGTGATTTCTTCCGGCTCTCTAGATGATATGGTTTCTGCAGATATTGACGGAGATGGAATCCAAGAGGTAATTGTGTTAGATAGAGAACATTCTGCAAGCAATGGAACAGGATCATACATCGGAATTGTAGATTGGACCTCATCCTCAGGTTTCAGTTCAGTTTCTTGGTTTTGGACTTGTGCGGGAGGTATCAACATAATGATTGGAGATGCGAATAATGATTCTCAAGACGATATATTTCTTCAAGACCCCACTAATGGTTCAGTTTGTTTACATCTAGCAAATGCTACAGGATTGGCCGCTTTCAACAATATTTCACTGACTGAACCAGGAGCTTTAGTTGATTCATATGTTGATGATGTAGACTCAGATTCTCATGCAGACCTTGTCTTCATCACAGGTACAGGTGATTTGGGCGTTGCTCTTAGCGGATCAGGATCTTATTCTACATTTGTGAATGTATCCGTTCCATCAAATTCCAGTGGAGGGGGTGGCCCAGGAGGCGGAGGTGGTCCCGGCGGTGGAGGGGGAACTTCCACACTTTCAGATATTGTTCAAATTGATTTATGGTCAGGTGTAAAAACTGCGGCCGTTGCTGAAGAAAGCGAGGCACATGTTTCGTTCTGGAATTTCAGTGGTAGTCCAGGAGCTTATGCATGGGTTCAGGGTATGGTAGAAGCGTATGACCTTGAAACATCATTACAAGTTGTAGATATGGACGCAGACGGAGATCCCGACATAGTTGGAAATGATGCCATTACTGGTTACACGACTGCAATTTGGAATGGTTCAGCATTTACATCTACTACCACGCAAACGATTTACACAAATACTCCATTCTTTGGAGATTGGGATGGAAGTGGCAATGTTCGAGCATTGTTAATTGATACAGGTTCACTTGATGGAAGTGATTCAACATTTACAGGAAGTATTTCAGTTCACGGACTTTCTTCCAATGGAATACAAAGCACTAGTCTTGAGACATTGGAACCAATTACGGCGCCAAGGAGAATTATGTTGGTAGATTTCGATTCAGATGGAGTTCCAGAACACGTTGTTGAAGGCGGAGAGTCATCTCGTTCTTTGTTCATCGCTGGTTGGCATAACATGGAAATGGATATTGATGCTGATGGAACACCGGAAGCTGATGTTAGCGGATATGCAGGTAATGGATCACAAGGAGTGGACTCCATCGAGTGGTTCGATATGATGGGTGTTTTAGGCCAAAAAGTACAGAGTGAGTTGCAATCT
Organism: Candidatus Thalassarchaeaceae archaeon; assembly: GCA_030747885.1. Lineage (GTDB taxonomy): Archaea > Thermoplasmatota > Poseidoniia > Poseidoniales > Thalassarchaeaceae > MGIIb-N2. The sequence continues at coordinate 9,861 of JASLJW010000063.1, read as the reverse complement.
TCATCCACAACCACTGATCTCTTCGGAACTGAATTTTCGGTCATTCAACCGTACGCTAGAGTGAGTGGAGATGGCACCTTTATTGGTACAGATTTAGATGTGAAATATTCAATCACATTGACTGTTAATCCAAACCCTGGATATGGGAATTTGAGTTTATCTATCAACCGTGAAATGATAGCTGGAACAGGCTCTTTCACAGTTCCAATGCAATTTAATTCAACTACAAATGGCACCATTCTCGTTCAGAGTCTTATTCTGAATCATATCCCGGGTGCTAGTAATATCGATCTTCCAACTCAACCCATTCTTCTTGAAGCAACGGTTCCGCCTGAGTTTGCAGTAAATCTAACTGCTCCATATATTGCCTTCCAATGGAATGCGACAGGATCCCACGAACTTTCCACTTTTATTGAATATCAGGTTTTCAGAACTGGACCTGGCGAGAATCTGAATTTACTTTCACCATATTCTTCAAGTCAAATTTCTATATTTGTTGATGAGGGACTCTCAATTGGAACATATGATTACTATGTTCGTGCAGTACATGCAGATGGAGTACAATCCAATCTTTCAGACGAATTAACAATCACCATAGATCCTCCACCTCCTGATACAACTCCACCGAATGCTCCTACGAATGTTACAGCAGTCGATGTTCCTTCAGATCAAGGTGGGAGATTAATGGTAAATTGGAATGATAGTGTTTCTGAAGATATCCATCACCATCTTGTTTTCGTTGATACCCTTCCTTTTACCAATGCATCCACACGTTCACCGGTTGCGAACCTTACTGCGGGGAATTCTTCCATCATCGTTACCACTACATCAGATCGATTGGATAATACTGGTTCAGTAGCTGATTTGGGTTCAAACATCGTCGATAATACCGATCTATATGTTGCAGTTGTAGCAGTAGATCAGGTGGGTAATTTGGAACCAAATGTGTCTACCGTAGGTCCAGTTCGAACTTTCAATGATACTGCTAAAACCACATCACTTACTATTTCTGTATCTACTCCATCTGATATGGTTGTTTCAGGCTCATCAATTTCTGCAGCAAGTAGGACAGACACAGTAGTTATTGGTGCAACATTAACCATGGATGGAACACCTGCTTCTGGTGAAACAGTCAATTTATTGATGTTCGATGGTACAATTCAAATTTCGATAGACGGAACCACTGATTCATCAGGGCAAGTTACCTTTGTCGATCAAACATGGGGCAATCTTCTGGATACCGATGGAAGATTACTGGGTGAGGTCCAATTAACTGCCACATTTACAGAACGAATCGAATCAACAACTGGTCAGACAATCTTAGGAAGTACTGCGAGCGAATCGATGGTTAGCACTGCTTCGTCTACAGTTATTGCAGTTGATTCCTCAATACAATTGAATTCGGATAATTCTGGTTTAGCTCGTCTTCAAGTGAGCACAGATGCCAATGATCTCGATTTGATTCAAGGCCTACCTTTCTTGTGGACATTAGGCAATGCTACAAATGGTATTTCTTCGACCAATGGCACCTCTCTCGTTGCTGCTAATGGATTTTTAGAATACAATGTGAATTACCCTGGTGGTGGTGAGATTGTATTCGAATATGATAGTGTAAATGCTCCATTCTGGATGTTTATGTCTCCTTCCAACATTACTGTTGACCTCCTTCCATTCCACGAAGAAAATGACAATGGTGGAGGTTCAGATACAGGAAATAACACACAGAATCCTTTACCCGATCCTGATTTGTTGTCTCTTACGATTGATTGTGGTGATCAATCATGGATTATTCCCGATAATGTGACAAAGTGGACAGGTAGTCCAGCAGTAAATACTCGTCAATGTACAGTTCATAATCCAAATGAGATAACTGTGTTTGTAAATCTAGATATTGATTTGAGCGTACAAGGCGTCGAAATAGATGGGGATCTCGGGTCATCATTCAGTATGTTTTCAGATGAGAATAGATCCCTTATTCTTACAGTTCGCGATACCGGATCATTCCGTGATGGAATTTTAGAAATCACTCTTGACATCACTGCTCCAGATTATGTTGATAACTCCACATCATTTTCTTTGAATTTCTCATTCCAATCAGATGAAGTTCAACAAGAGATATCAAATCCCGAAGAAACTCAAGCTGGCAATTCGATGTTGATTGTAGGCGCAATCGTAGTGGGAGTTCTACTTGCTTTGGTTGTTGGAGTTGTTGTTCTCCGTGGTTCAAGCGATGAAGAAGAAATGGATGAAGATGAATTGGGTGCTATGCCTTTGGCTGTTTCCGGTGACGCAAATCAAACAGGCTTTGATGCAGCCATTCCTAAAGGAGTTCCATTGGACGAACTCATGCGACAAGGTAAGCGACCATCTCCAGTTTCAATGAAGGGACGTAGTAAGTCTTCAACCAAGAAGGACAAAGAAGAGCCTGAGGAAGAACCTGAGGAAGAACCTGAGGAAGATGATTACACTCAATCCGATGATTATCACGTCGATGAAGATGGAACTGAATGGTGGAAAGACGAGGTAGGCGTCTGGTGGTGGCGTGGACCAAATGATGAGGAATGGTCCGAATACGTCGATTGAAATCTACGAGGGGTTCAATAAATCCAGTAAGGAGGGGGAAACAATGGGTCTGCCACGTCCGTTTGAATTGGCCTTGCATGAAGGGACTAGAACAGATCGCCTTGGGGGGACTGCAATCTGTGGCTTCAATTCCAAAGGGGCAGTAGGAGCAATAGCTGTTGATCGAATTATCAAAGCATTCGATTTAGAACAATTAGGTTCAGTTTTGAGCGATTCCTTTCCAGCTATGGCACTCGTTAGAGGACGACGCCCGCAACATCCAGTACGAATCTACCAAGGCGATGATTTAGGGGCATTTGTGAGTGATATTCCATTCCCCGAAGAATACAATTTAGCATTTGGTGAAACTGTTTTGAAATGGTTTCAAGATGGTCGTTTCGAACGTTTGATTGTTGTTGATGGATTGGTTTTGCCAAGTTTTGGTGAAGAGGAAAGAGACCGTTTGTTCGGTGTATCTTCTACAGATTCTGGTCGAGCAGCTCTTGACGAATTAGGCATTGAATGTGTAGAACACGGCGTTGTTCCTGGAATTACAGGATATTTACTAGCAGAAGCAGATAGATTGGGTGTGGAAGTAATTGCACTTATTCCACCGGTTAACCCAATGTTCCCAGATGCGCGAGCAGCAATATTGGCTCTTGAAGCAATTTCAGATTTGATCAAAAAGGAGATCCCTCTTTCAGAACTAGCCGAGAAAGCGGTAGAAATCGAAGAAAGAGTAAGAGATGTATTTGCATCGTTACCACCTGCTTTACCTGAACCGAAAACCTCTGATGACGAAGACGATCCAATGATTTTGTAATCATGTTAAGTTGAAATTGAGGGATAAATGTGAATGAAATCAAAGTAATTCAAAGTGAACCCGGAAAGGAAATCATCGTTCGAGTAATGCATTCTCGTCTCAATGAAGATGCATGGATTGGGCTATTCAAAGCTGGCTCAGGAGACAATGAACATGGAGATCGTTGGAAATGGATGCGGGATGTAGATGTCAGCCACATCACTCTACCTGCACAGGGAGCAGGTGAATGGAGCGTTAGACTGTTCAAGGATGGCGGCTACAATCGAATTTCTTATCTAGATTTCAATATAACATATTCTGGTTCATCCATAGAGATTTTGGAAGCAGTACCCGGCAAACCAGTTCGTTTCAGAATCAATAATCGCCCCAGTAGTAACGACGCTTGGGTTGGTATCTATCCTGTTAATGCAAAAGACATCGAACACGGAGATCGATGGGGATGGCTAAGAGACAAACATATGGATAATGCATCATTACCAGGGCAGTCTGAGGGGCGATGGAGCATACGTGTATTTTCAGATGGAGGTTACACTCTACATGACCGCGTTGACTTCGACATTCCACCATGTCCCGCCAGCATTGAAATCTTTCACACAATCACTCGCCACGGCCAGCACCTTCATGACCCCGAGAAAGCGGCTGAATTTGCCCGTGCTTTGGGACTAAGTGTTGGTGGCCACCATCCATTTCTTGGTGATTGGCTGGTCAAAGGGCTCTATGCGTACCGATCTGGCAAATACAAGGGCCAAGCATATTTCGGCACTGGGGGAAGCGAAAGCGATCGTCTCAAAGACACATACAATTCCATCAAACCTGAGGAATCGCATCAAAAATACCGTCCTTGGAATCGCGATGACCCCAAAATACCAGAAGACATTCGACAAAAGCTGATCAGATTAGAAGACAGAATGAATCAAACTTCTCAACCCTCTACAAAGCCCTTGTCCAGAGACATGCTTCAAGGAGAAATATCTCTTAAGGGCGTACACGGGAAGTACCTGAGTGCAACGCCCGAAGGAAGGGTGTTATGGAACACTGACGTCGTTCATGTGGGGGAATATTTCCGTGTGGAACAACGGCAAAATGGCAAGATTGCACTCAGGGGTCCATTCGACATGTATGTGTCAGCACAGCCCGACGGCAGCGTGAAAATCAATAGTAGAGAGGCACCACCTGGCGGATGGGAGGAATTCACAGTCGAATACCGCAGTAACGATGTAGTCTATTTGAAGTCCTGTCATGGGAAGTACTTGAGTGCACAAAAGGACGGTCCAGAATGGTGGGATTGGACCATGCGCCAAGAGGCGGATGCTCAAGAAATCCAGATTGAACAGTTTCGCAAGACAAGTGAACCTATCTTGAGTGAACCCATCTTGAATTCTGACGATAAATACGTATTTGCTGATGAGCACAAGGGATGGCATTGGCACAACGAACGTGCTCGGGCAATGGGAGGACATATCGCTTCAGTCACCAGCGCGGAGGAGAACGAAGAAATCACTCGAATTTCCGGCGGGGCACCGGTATGGCTCGGTGGAATCAGGAAAGGGGCTCGATACCGTGGAAAACCTCTCGCAGTCGCAGACCGTAAACCCGGTGATCCTGGCAAAGTGGGCCCAGGTGCTGAAGACTGGTACTGGTCTGATGGCCGACCTTGGTCTTACACGAACTGGGGGCCTGGCGAGCCGAATAACTGGGACTCAGCCGAAAATAGAGTACAACATCTAGGAAAATTCGGTGCGGTATGGAACGATGTCGGCGAGGACTGGGATGGACCTGCAGTGTACAGAATACCAGCCAAATCTTCTTCGCCAGAAATTGACCTATTGGAACAATTCAAATCGAAATTAGACATTTCCGATGCCTCTGATGATTTCTTTACCACTGATGATTACTTTGATGATTTGTCTTCTAAATTCAAGAAGAAATAGCCCGAAGGGTCATGAGGGGCAAACCTTGCGGTTCAGATTGGCGGTGGTCTATTGACGAGAGAACTGATTCTCATCGATGATATCCACAAGGCCTTCGGACCCAAGGTGGTTTTTGAGGGTATTTCACTCCGAATTGAAGAGGGTGATAGGATTGGAATCGTTGGACACAATGGTTCTGGAAAAACCACTCTTCTCAATCTTGTTTCTGACCAAGAAGTGGATATGGGGGACATCAAATTCTCACCAGGTTTGAGATTAGCTTACCTAACTCAGATTCGTGATCTTGATGAAGATGCAACCATCGAAGAGGAACTTGGACGACGAGGTCGCCAGTTTGAGGATTTAGAAAATGAAATTGCATCAATAGAGGCTCAGATGGCAGACCCGTCGTTTTATGATTCTGATTGGCAGCCAGTAATGGATCGTTATTCTGAATTACAATCAATGATGGCAAAATCAGGTGGGATGGATGCTGCTGGGCATGCTCAGAATATTATGGAAAGTTTAGGTCTTGGCCACCACCCATTGGATATGCCTCTGTCGAATCTTTCAGGGGGAGAACGTGCTAAAGTTGCGCTTGCTCGTCAATTGGTGGGACTTGATGACATCGATGTACTCTTCCTTGACGAACCGACAAATCATCTTGATATTGAGACTTTAGAATGGTTGGAAGAATTTCTTCTACGGTTTGAAGGAGCCTTGTTGATTGTTAGTCACGATCGATATTTTCTTGATCGAGTTGCAAATAATATCGTTGAAGTTGCAGATGCTAAAATCAAAGGATTCAAAGGAAATTATTCCGGATTTATGCAACAGAAGGAATTGTTCCTTCAGACACTCGATGATCGAATCGAAAAAGCAGAGAAGGAAATCAAGCGCTTGAAAGGAGCTCTTCAATCAATGAAGAGTGCCAACAAATACGACAAGTCAATATCTCAAAAGAGATTCATGTTAAATCGTGCTCAGGGAGAATTACGTTGGCTAAAGTCGATCAAACCTAGGCAACGTAAGAACTTGAATTTCCAATTGACTGCTACAGATAAGGCGAGTATGGAAATAGCAGATTTAGATGAAGCAAACCTCACCTTTGAGGGATTACAACGGCCTATTTTAGATAATGTCCGAGTAGGAATTTCCAAAGGACAAAGGATTGGGATTGTTGGAGGAAATGGAGCGGGAAAGACTACACTTTTGCGGGTTTTAATTGGAGAGGTTCCATTGGATTCGGGAAAAATCGATGTCCCACCAGGGGTGCAGATTGGATATTTCCATCAAGATCATCGAACATTGGAATTCCAATCGACTCCTGTAGAACAAATACAGAAACTCAAACCCAGGATGGAGTATGGTGACATTCGAGCACTCTTGGGTCAATTTCAATTTACATCTGAGCAGGTGAGTACCAAATTAGAAGATTTGAGTGGAGGCGAACGAGCTCGAATTGCGATGCTTAAACTGTTATTGGAAGAGAACAATGTATTGTTGTTAGATGAGCCAACAAACCATCTAGATATTCAAGCCAAGGAAGCGTTGGAAGATGCCCTTGCACAATATGATGGAACCCTCGTAATTGTAAGTCACGACCGATATTTCTTGGATCAGGTTTGCAATACAATTTGGCATCTACCTGGAGAGGGTTCATTGAAAGTATACCCTGGAAATTATTCGGCATTTATGCGTAGAACATCCAAATAAAGTCACTAAGAAATAATAAGGTGCTATTATGTCGAAAATATCAACTTCCAGAACAAATCCTTTTGGAAAGAGATTTACAATTGGATTCATTGTGTCTGCATCCCTATTATTTCTCTATGTTATTGTAACTTTGATGGATTTGTGGCCGGCTGGTAATTACGAAGAAGGAGAATTTGCTTGGTGTGAGAGTTTTGTTTCTGGATTGTTTCTTGAACCAGTAAATACACTGACTAACCTTGCATTTGTGGTCGTTGGGTTACTCATTCTTCATCGAACAGATCAGCAGGAAAATACAGATCAAAATGGATTTACTCGTGGTGGAGTAATTCCAGTTGTTTACGCTGGAGCAGTAATTTCGATTGGCCTTGGCAGTTTTGCGATGCATGGTACGCGGACAGTTTTGGGCGCATTTTTCGATTGGAGTGGAATGTTAGTTTTCATTCTCTTTCCTGTGTTGTATCGGTTGAAATCATTCCTTGGTTGGTCTGACGAAATTTTTGTTCGCAACCATATCATTTTCTCCTTGTTGGTATTGGGAATAGAATTCTTCCGAAATAGTGACGATATAGTTGGAATTGGAGAAGGTCTCCGTCGATTTGGTTTCTTCAGAGATTTCGTATGGGCTGAATGCATTGGATTATGGATTATTTTTGAACTTAGAATATTCCTTGAGCGAACCTCCTATGGTTCATTAGAACGAATATTCATTCTGAGTGCAGCACCAATTACTCTTGCATTGCTAACTTACTCGACAACTTGGCCTTGGCAACTAGTTGCACTTTGTGCCACATTTGTCTTATTTTCGATATTGGTCAATGAAACCACTCCACCTTCTATTCACCGGCCAACTCAACAATGGTTTGTAATGGGGGTCAGTTCATTCATTATTGGAATGTTAATTTGGCCATATGGTAGAGATGGTTCAGCATTTTGTTTACCTGATTCTATCTTCCAAATTCACGGTTTGTGGCATCTGCTTTGCGCCTTTGCAACGTGGTGTTTCTATCTCCATTTTGTTTCCGAGAGAATTGTAAATTCTGATGAATCCGAGTAAATTTCTCGTTTTTTGTTCTTCAAAGGATTTATCCGGTCCTATTGTGATTGCTCACTATGAGCAACCATAGTGGCGCGAGAGACCTCGAGCGTCTCGGTGGAAAAGATTTGAATCAAGATGGACGAGTAATCAATCTAGTAATTGTAGGTTCTAGCAGGTTTTACGATTACTCAGTTATAGAGGAATCAATTGAAGATTGGATTGAAACCGAAGCATATCCAGATATAGTAATCGTTGGGGGTGCTAGCGGAGTTGATTATCTTGCAGAGAGGTGGGCGAATAACCATGCAATTCCATTTGTAGTATTTTCAGAAGAATGGGCCGATCCACGGCAAGGTCTCCAAGATTCAGGCCGTGGAGAGGCCCCTACATCTCTTACAGATAATCTTCTGAATGCAGCCACTCATATCCTTGCATTCCCTAGTCCTACTAGTAAATGGACTCGCACAATCATTGATTTAGCCGAAGAACGTGGTATTCCAATGGTTGTTAGAGAAGTTGAATGATATTCAATTTCCAATCAATTGGTAGTCATCAGAGAGAGGGGTTGCACCTGTTTCCATCAAGATGATCTTTCCATCTTTGAATCGAAGGAAGGATAGCACCGCTTCAGAAGTCGATCCATTTGCAAAGTGTACGATTGAGTGAGCTACTCCAACTTCGTTGTTTTCGAATAGAATCCTATCGTTTTCGGAAGTAGGTGCATTATCGCCGCCTGCAAATCCTAACACATCGGACTTACCCATCGTCATTCCTCCAACATGAGGGTTGAATACAAATTCATCATGTAGAATTTCCGCTAGAGCGTCAACATCTCCGTTTCTCCAAGCGTCATTGTATGCAGTTATGATAGACATAATCTATTCCAACAGACATCCGCCTTTAACACTGTAGGATAGTGTATTCTATTTGCGAATTAGCATTCTATGAAAGTGATGCACACCACGTTCCATTTCAGGAGAATAACGGCCTCGATTGTATGCACTTGAACGGACTCCTCGAAGGCATCCTTCAACCACGAATTGGTCTTCAAGTTCGACTTTATCTAGGTCTCCTCCAGCTCCTTGGCCAAGCATTTCAGGATCGGTGACATATCCCTGATAGATGACTCGAGTTTTATCTACAGCTTCAGGAACGACAATGTTCACTGATATTCCCCATGGATAGATATTCAGCATCAAACCAGGAAATAGCCACCAATAGTATGCGGCAATTTTCTTTCCATGGTCTGCTGAACTTTCAGGAATATCGAAGAAAGGTTCTCCTTCACTTGCAATTCCAATCTGAAGAACTCCGCCATCAAATAATTCAGTTGTGTAATCGTTGTAATCCAAAACAGAATTAAGATCAGCATGCACAAATGGGATATGGAATCCTTCAAGATAATTATCGACATAAAGTGCCCAATTTGTTTCAATAATCCAATCCCTATCTCTACTTAGATCACGTTTCATTTCATTACGATTGGCCCACCAAGACATCCGCTCTTTGACTGGTCGAATCCATTCATCAAATGATTTTTCAGGAGTGATGCTTGCGAAAATCAAACCATTCCAATCACCAGTTGGAAATTGTTTCAAATTATCATCCATAGTTGGAAAATCTTCTACATTTTCAAATGCTGGCATATTTCGAAAAATCCCATTCAGGTCGAATGTGCGTCCATGATACGGGCACTGCAATATCTTCCCATTACAAGGTTCGGATTGAATGATCATTCCTCGATGTGTACAAACATTGGAAATACAATTCAATCCATTTTCTGTACGTGTCATCAACAATGGTTCACCAGTTTG